>NZ_JAPZQM010000197.1:0-10527 GCF_027530565.1 Microcystis sp. LE19-10.1B
GACACCGAACCAGCCGACATAAAGACGGTTGTTGGTGCTGGTGATCCACTGGCAGAACTGCTCCCACAGGGAAGCGCTTTCGCGCTGTTGTAGAGTGGTGGTCATTGGTTTATGATTCCTATTAGGTTGTCGAGGTACGATTGATTGATGATGTCTCTATCTTAAAGACTTTGTATCGGTTTGTAAAGGGGTTTGACGATATTGTTACTTATACTATTGATAAGCTGAGATTATGCTAAGTCTATAGGGTTTCCTGACCAAGTTTTCCTTTTGGGGAGTACGTCGTCAGAAGCTGATGCTAAATCAGGTCATACTTCATGTTTATGAAAAAAGCCTAGATCTCGAACTCAGGTTAGACTAAAAAGGGAAGTTTAATCATAATGGCGGTTGTCCTGACTATGGTAGAAAAAGTTCGTAAAACCGAGGCGGAATGGCAGGCCCAGCTAACTCCCGAACAGTTCCAAGTTACTCGCAAAAAGGGAACAGAACGGGCGTTTACGGGTAAATATCACGATAATAAGGAAAAAGGTATTTACAAATGTGTCTGCTGTGGTACGGAGTTATTTACTTCTGACAGCAAGTATGATTCGGGTACTGGTTGGCCGAGTTTCTGGACTGCTGCTAACGAGACTAATATTAAGTACGAACGAGATATTAGCTTTTTCATGGTGCGGACAGAGATTGTTTGTGCCGCCTGTGATGCACATCTCGGTCACGTTTTTAACGATGGTCCACCTCCAACGGGAAAACGCTATTGTCTCAACTCTGCCGCTTTGCAGTTTGAAAAAAATCCCTAAAGCAAAAAGAGGTCTTTCCAGACCTCTTTTTTTTAAGTTCTAGTGGCAGCCAATTACAGTAAACCTGTATTAGTTCCTGGTTTGCCGGTCGCTAACTGCACTTTGACAATTTTGCCGCCCATTTTCATGATGCGTTGTTGCTCACGAAACCAATTATCGTAGGGAACGAGTTTGGTGAAATAGGTATTTTGTAATTCCCGTTGTGTCCGAATGCGGCTTTGGCTAGGAACACAAGCGGTGATTTTGAACATCCGCATGGATTGATTTCTCCTAATCGCTGAAAAACTTGTCGCTCAAACTAACGAAGGCCTTTTTCTAAAATAACAAAGGTCGGGAGTCAAGGATCAATACTAGCTCGTCAAAACCTATCTTGGACAGATTCAGCCTTTAAAGACCTAGCACTCATCCTCGGCTTCCCGAACCTATTTTGTCCGAGTTCGTTATTTCTAGCTTAAGCCAGAGCTAATGTAGTCGAAGTAAATCCCCATTTCTTTACCCGCATCAGCACCAACTAAACTAGCGGTGACTTCTTTCATCGCTTGGATAGCTTGAACGGTGGAGGAGATGGGTACACCTAAAGAGTTGTAGGTTTCTTTCAGGCCGTTGAGAACGCGCTCGTCGAGGATAGAAGGATCTCCAGCTAACATAGCGTAGGTAGCATAACGGAGATAGTAGTCGAGGTCACGGATACAAGCGGCGTAACGACGGGTGGTGTACATATTGCCACCGGGACGGGTTACGTCAGAGTATAACAGGGACTTAGCCACAGCTTCTTTAACGATACCGGCAGCGTTAGCACTAATGACACTAGCGGCACGCACGCGCAGTTCACCGGTGGCGAAATAGCTTTTCAGTTTGCCGAGAGCATTAGAGTCAAGGTATTTGCCTTGAACGTCAGAAGAGTTGATAACAGAAGTAATTGCGTCTTGCATGGTGGTTCTTCCTTGGGTTTTGCTTAATCTTAAGAGGTTTACGGGGGGTGTGTCTAGAACAATTCACAAAGGAGTTATTCTAGGACATAGAGCCGATCACGTAATCGAAGTAGGAAGAAGCTTCAGAAGCATCGTCAGAAGACATAAGACCAGTAGCAACTTCTTTCATTTCGCGAACGCTTTGAGCTACGGCACCGATGTCGGTTCCTAAAGATTTGTACATTTCACGCACACCGACTAAACCGATTTCTTCAATCGGGGTGACATCACCAGCAACTACTCCGTAGGTGATTAAACGTAGGTAGTAGTCCATGTCACGCAGACAGGTGGCGGTCATTTCTTCGCCGTAAGCGTTGCCACCGGGGGAAACGATGTCAGGACGTTTTTGGAATAAGCGATCGCCAGCTTGTTTGACGATGGTTTCGCGAGCGCCGGTCAGGGTTTCGGCGATGCGTAAACGAGCGGCACCACTGCCAACGAAGGCTTTAATTCTGTCTAGTTCGCCGGGGCTGAGGTAACGAGCTTCAGCATCAGCATTCACGATCGATTTCGTGACGATACTCATTGATGGATTCCTCCCAACTAAGTGAGATTAATAAACTTAATCTGACATTTTATAGCAGTTGTGGTCACTACGCTCAAGTTATCTCGTTTCCGCCTCAGCGTCTCAAGACTTCCCTAGCTAGAGCGACCTAACGCAACTATTTTGCGGCATCTGGTTCACCTTCTCACTATTTTCGTAATACTTTTTAACATTTGCCCTCACAAGGGAGTGGGGAAGTGGGGAAGTGGGGAGCGGGGTGTAGGGTGTAGGGTGTAGGGTGTGGGGTGTGGGGAGAATCAATAAAACTAATCTTCTGACGACCGACGACCGACGACTGATTTACCCTAGCCAATTAATGGCTCCTTTAATCCAGTCTTCTGGCTGAGTATTTTTACTAAATAAAGCATCTTGACTGAGGACTGCCATAGCTCGATCGATCTCCTCTTGGCTGTATCCTAAAGCTAAAAGGGTCATCTGCACATCTTCAAGGATTGCCGCTGCCGGTAGTATTGCCGTGGTTGTCGTCGTCGCTTCTCTTAGTTGTCGCCATGCTGCCAATTTAGTTTTTAACTCTAAAGCGATTCTTTCTGCTGTTTTTAAGCCAACTCCGGGGGTTTTGCTCAAAAATTTGGTATTTCCTGTCACTATCGCCACCACAAGTTCCTCAATCCCCAAGGTATCGATTAAAGCTAGGGCTAATTGCGCCCCAACCCCATTGACGGAAAGCAGTTGACGAAACAGATCTCGCTCTGGAGCGGTGCCGAAACCGTACAATAAAGGCTGCTCCTCGCGAAGGAGTAGGTGAGTAAAAATCTGACGACTATCATTGTTATCTTTGCCGATGTCTAGGGCTAATCGCGAGGGAATTTGGATTTCGTAACCGATCTGGTTTACGTCTAAAATCAAGATCAGTCGGTTATTAGGGGTTTTGAGCACCTCGATCGCTTGTCCCCGTAAATAATTAATCATTGATTTAATTCTCCTACGAAAATAACCGAACCACAGGGATGACGGTTTTTACTCCCTGAAGGAATGCCGGGGAGATTTTCATTTTTGTTACAATTGTTAACAGAAGTGAATGGCGTAATTGATAACCTAATCTTCTTGGCGTTAGTCCCCAATAATTGGAGAAGATACAAAATGAATGGCAACATTAGAGTCGGGAATCTCTTTGGAATTCCCTTTTATATTAATCCTTCTTGGTTCTTCGTTCTGGGGTTAATTACCTTAACCTATGGGAGAGATTTAAGTCAGTTTCCCCAGTTAACGGGAATCATGCCCTGGCTCTTAGGATTTTTTGCCGCTATTCTCCTATTTGCCTCCGTGGTTGCCCACGAATTAGGTCATAGTTTTGTTGCCATCGCCCAAGGGATTGAAGTCAAATCAATTACCCTCTTTTTATTCGGTGGGTTGGCAACTCTCGGCAGAGAATCGAAAACTCCTCTAGAAGCTTTTCTAGTAGCAATTGCTGGCCCTTTAGTTAGTTTACTGCTCTTCGGTATCTTCCTAATTATTGGTTCCAATATTAGCTTAAATGCGCCCCTGGCGGCGATTCTTTCTCTCCTGGTCTATATCAACCTCGCCCTAGGGTTATTTAACCTGATCCCCGGTTTACCTCTAGATGGTGGTAATATCCTTAAAGCCATCGTCTGGCAAGTAACGGGCAATCCCAATAAAGGGGTTTTATTCGCTAGTCGTTTCGGTCAATTTTTTGGTTGGTTAGCGATTGTCATCGGTGCGCTATCAATTCTCGGAATCAGTCAATTTGGCAGTGCTTGGACGCTATTAATTGGCTTTTTCCTTCTACAAAATGCTGGCTTTTCCGCTCAATCAGCTAAGGTTCAAGATTTCCTAAGTCGCTACAGTGCTAAAGATGTTATCTCTCCTAATAGTCCTGTAGTGCCGATTAATTTAACCCTGCGCGAGTTTGCTAATAATTATGTTATCGGTAAACAACAATGGTCTAGATTCCTAGTTACCGATAGCGAAGGTAAACTATTAGGAGTGATTAATGTAGAGGATATGAAAACGATTCCCACTTCCCAATGGACAGAGGTAAATATCGGCCAGTTATTACAAACTAGCGAAAGTCTCAAACTGGTTTTGTCTAATACTTCCCTCCTAGATGTGGTAAAAATTTTGGAAGGAGAAAATTTATCTCAAGTGACAGTGGTAGAAGAAAACGGCAGGGTTTTGGGGTTAATTGAGAAAGCTTCTATCCTTACTTTTCTCGCCCAAGAAACCCAAAGTCAAGCCGCTTAATCAGTTATCAGTTATCAGTTATCAGTTAGGTAAATGTAATTTTCACCTCAATATTCTCGCAGAATTTTGTCTAGTATCTCCTGACTATACTAACTGTCGCATTGCTTGCCACAATTGCTCGTATTCTTGCTCGGTTGCTGGGGATAAAGGGTTTAAAAAATCGCTTTTTTTGATCGCTTCTGGATTAACAAGTAAAGGATTATTTCTAATATCTGGGGAAATTTGGTCGGGATTTTGAGTGAGAATTAGGGGTGATAATCCGGAGGTAAATAAAGAAATTTTAGTGGCGGATTCTGGTTGCCAACAAAAATCAATCCATTGCTCGACAAGAGAATTAGGAGTAGTTAAAACCGGTTTTACCCACACATCTGACCAGAGAGAAGTCCCAGATTTGGGGACAACAACTTTAATTTTATTATAGCGATCGCTCACGGGTAAAATATCATTAGACCAACCCACAGATAGCCAGACATCACCGAGTATCAGGGGTTGTAAATAATATTGATAACTATAAAATTTTACCTGTTTTTGTAAAGCGAATAGCTGGTCTTTTAGTGCCGTAACTTGCTTTAAATCACTGGAATTATAAGAATAACCCAATTTTTTTAGGGTTAAACCGATGACTTCGCGACGATTATCAATTAGGGCAATTTTACCGGTTAATTCCGGTCGCCATAGATCGGACCAATCCTGTGGTCGCCAGTCAAATTGAGCGAATTTTTCCTCATTATAGGCAATTACTGTCATTCCCCAACGATAGGGCGCACCCCAGACTTTACCCTCTGTTTGCGGTTGTCCTTGGGCATTGCGAGCCATGTTTTCTTGCCAACGGGGGGGCAGTTTTGACCAATTAGAGAGTTGAGAAGTATCTAGGGGTTGAATTAAGCCGTTGGTAATCGCTTTTCCTAGCCAAGCATCCCCTAGGGTGACTAAATTACCGATCGCTGGTTTTTGTTCCCTAAAAGGAATAGAAATCGAAAATTGTGAGGCTGGTTGCCCCTGATTTTTTAACCATTTTTCCAACAATTTTAATAGCTCTTTCAGCTGCCTTTCCGACTGAAAATTGACTTTTTTTTCGGCAATAGTTTTCCGAAAATCTGTTAGTAATCGCGGCGGAATCGAACCAGATAGGAGAAAAATGCTCAGATTGCCGCTTCCAGAAGCGCAGCCACTTAAACCTCCCGCTAAGGCGATTGTACCTAATCCTTGCAAAAAAGAACGTCTGTTTAACATATCGCCCGCCGATTTTCAACTTCAACAGTAATAATTGCCAGTTTCTAGCCTTGGATTATTATAGGACGATTTTTAACAGAATGTAAACTAGGGAGTTTTGCCGCTACCGATTTCAGCTATAGATCGGCTTTGTTGTTAACTTTTATGGTAGAAAACTCTGATTTTGTCCTAGTTAAAGCTAGGATAGAAGCAGTAAGCTAAGAGGCGAGGGTATAAGACTATGTTCGACAATCATAATCGAGATTTTCGTTATTCTTGTCGTTGTGGACAAGCCAATTTTCAGTCGGTAAAACATCGATCGGGTATTTTATTAATCGGGGGAGCGGAAGGAGGTAAATTAGGAGAAGATCAAGCGACCACATGGTTATTGAATCGAGCTAAAGGCGGTAATTACTTAGTGTTGCGCTTTGGCAATCTTGGCGGTCAAGCTGATTGGATTTGCGACAATTACCGCTCCCTGATCGGCTCAGCGGCGGAACTATCAATTGATAGTCGTGAAGCGGCGAATCATCCTGATGTTATCGAATATATTCGTAATGCCGATATTCTTTTTTTTGCCGGTGGTGATCAAAATCAGTACGAGGATTTGTGGGAAAGCACAAAGGTGGAAACAGCGATCAATTATCTGATCAATGAGAAAAAAGTTCCCGTGGCGGGAACCAGCGCAGGAATGGCTATTCTGGGTGATTTTTACTATGCGCCTACTCACGAAGGAGTACTGAGTTCGGAAATATTAAATAATCCCTTTCACTTCAACACCAAAGACTTCTATCGGAGTGATTTTATTCGGGTTCCTTTTCTCAAAAAAGTGGTGACAGATACCCATTTGGATCGACTCAATCAAGATCATCCCGAAACAAGATATGGTCGCCTTTTTGGTTTTTTAGCCCGCAATGTACACGATAATCACAATCAACTGCCCGCCTACGCTATCGGTTTAGAAGAAGGTGCTTTTCTGGCGATCGATGAGCATGGTATCGCCAAAGTCTATGGCAACGGCACCGATAAGGGACAAGATGCCTATTTTCTGCAAACTAACGGGACTCTACCCGAACAGATGGAGCCGGATCGGCCTTTAATCTGGAATAATAACGGTCAAGCGGTGAAAGTCTATCGCATCGCAGGAACTCCCTCCGGCAGCGGTAAATTTGACCTCAAGGATTGGTCTAGTGCTGCTGGCGGTCGCTGGGAATATTGGTACACTAAAGGGGGAATAGCTGGGTTTAAGCGGGTTCCATTAGCCTGAAGGTCATTTTTGTCAAAAAAGTGATTTCTATGGGTGTTATGATTAATTTTGAGGCAATAAGGAGAATTTTTTGAGCTATGACCCCTGAATTAATCACTTTTGGTCGGTATCTCGCAGGTGAATTTGAAAATCAACGGCAAGCACAAGCGGAACCGGTGTGGTACGTTCACCTGCGTTTATGGTTGCGTCCGTTGCCTTTATTTCGGGAAGACAGCATCGCACTTTTTGCCGAACAGGCCAGTATGATCAATTTAGACCAACCCTACCGACCGCGACTGTGGCGATTAACGCGCTCGGAATCGGCAGGGTTAGAGGTTAGGCATTATATGTTTAATGACCTGAAATCCGTGCAAGGTGCGGGCAAAAATCCCGATATTTTGCGAAAAATTAGCTTAGAAGACCTAACTTTCCTGCCTACTTGCACTTTAGCGGTTCAAGTCCATACTCTCGCTGATCATCAATACCAGTTTATCGCCCAACCGCAACCGGAACAGCGCTGTCAATTCACCTATGAGGGTACAACCTATCAGGTGGCTTTAGGTTTCGAGGTGACGAGTCATAGCCTAAAAACCTACGATAAAGGCCTAGATCCCGGCACTGGTAAGGGAATTTGGGGTGCTCTGCTCGGTCCCTATCAATACGAGAAAAAACAGGATTTTTCGGCAGAATTGGAGGTGTGAGGAAGATTGCATCACATTAGGTCAAAATGACGGCAGATAACACCGCAAACAGCCGCTAAAGCGGTAATTCCTAAAGCTGTACCGATGTCTTGTCCTTGATTGACAGCAAAGGAAGTGACGATTCCCGCACCTAAACCGGCTGTGATTGCCGCTCCGAGAAAATCTTTATCTGAGTTTTTATACATAGAGATAAGGCCAAATTTCGACAAAATCGTGTTTTTTACCTTATCATCCTCTTTTGAGCAACTAATCACCCGGGGGCGGAATTGCAATCAAGCTTTAGATTTAGCCACGTTTCTTAACATTAAGTTGGGTAAGATAGATAGGAGGTAAAATCGATGAAATTAGCTAAAATCTCTTTTTATGGCTTTTTAACTCTGATTATCTCCCTTTTGCTAATACTGAGTTTTGTTAATGCCAGCAAAGCACAATCGGATACGGCGGTAAGATCGGAGTTAATTAGTCTCCGCAATCGAGTCGAGCGCCTTGAAAGTCAGATTCGAGGAATATCCATCCGCGGGGAAAATGCCGCTCCCATTCCCCAACGGCGATCGGGAACAGGTATAGTAAATGGGGAAGTAGTCGGGGAAAGTGACCCACTGTTCCAGCGTTTAGCTACTTTAGTAATTGAAATAAAGGAAGATTTAAAAAAGCTAGAGCAACGGGTGCAAATCTTAGAAAAAGAAACCGTTAGCCAGAAATCGTAGTCAATTGATGCTATAACGATCGAAAGTTAAATTGATCTCAACTATGCAGTTAATTGATTATGTAATTATCCTGCTTTATCTGGCAGCAACCCTAATAATCGGGATTATAGCCGAGAAAAAAGCTTCTCAAGGTCTAGAATCCTACTTTTTAGGTAATCGCAATTTGCCTTGGTGGATGTTAGGGGTGTCGGGAATGGCAGCTAACACCGATTTAGCGGGAACTATGGTCATTTCTGCCCTAATTTACGCCGTCGGACCCAAAGGACTATTTATCGAAATCCGCGGCGGTGTCGTCCTAATTATGGCCTTTCTCATGGCTTTTATGGGCAAATGGAATCGCCGCGCCCAAGTTATGACCATGGCGGAATGGATGCAATTTCGCTTTGGAACTGGAAAACAGGGGAATTTTGCCCGAATTATTAGCGCCGTCGCCACTCTCTTATTCTCTATCGGTGCGATGAGTTATTTCTCCGTTGCGGGGGGGAAATTTTTAGGGCAGTTTCTGGGTATGGATGATCGTCTTGCTTCGGTGATATTGATTCTTCTAACCTTGATTTATACGGTGGCCAGTGGTTTTTATGGTGGGGTAATTACCGATTTATTTCAAGGTTTTCTGATTTTTGTGGCGGTAATTTATGTATCGACAGTGGCCTTTTTTACTGTTAATCTTCCCGATAGTTTCACGGTGGCAATTCCAGGGGCAGCGGAGCCAAAAACTTGGAATTTAAGCGAATGGGCGAGTATTTTTCCCTCCCTGACGTTGGATTTACCCGGAGATTATGCCATCTTTAATTTGTTTGGTGGGGTGATTTTCTTTTATTTAGTTAAAACCATCATCGAAGGTTGCAGCGGCAGCGGTGGATATATGTTACAACGATATCTAGCCGCCAAAAGCGATCGAGATGCCGGTTTATTATCTTTATTCTGGATTGTTCTGCTTTCTTTCCGTTGGCCGCTAGTCACAGCTTTTGCGGTTTTAGGTATTCACTACGGTTTAACTAAAGGCACGATTACAGATCCGGAAAGAATTCTGGCCACGGTTATTACTCAATATATTCCTGTGGGGATGAAAGGGTTATTAATTGCTTCTTTTTTAGCGGCAGCTATGTCCACTTTTAACGCAGTTATTAACGCTAGTGCTGCCTATTGGGTCAAAGATATCTATCAAGCTTTTTTGAAACCAAATGCGGGAGAACAGGAGTTAGTTTTTCAAGGTCGTCTGGCCTCGGTTTTTGTGGTAGTAATTGGCTTAGTTTTGAGTTTTAATATCCAAAATGTCAATGATATTTGGGGTTGGTTAACCACGGGATTAGGGGTAGGATTAGCAGTTCCTCTCCTATTACGTTGGTATTGGTGGCGCTTTAATGGTTATGGTTTTGCCGTGGGAACTTTAGCGGGAATGATTGCGGCTATTGCCTCACAAGCGATAATTTTACCTTTCTTTCGTCACAGTCAATATCAGGAACTTATTCTCTTTCTTGTGCCGAGTTTGTTCGCTTTAGCTGGCTGTATTATCGCTACTTTGTTAACTCCTCCCACCGATATTTTAGTTATGGAAAATTTCTATAATGTTACCCGACCTTTTGGCTTTTGGGGAGAAGTCCGTCACAGTGTTAAACCTAACCTACAGGCAAAAATTAAAGCGGAAAATCAACGGGATATCATTGCCGCTTTTCTCACCGTTCCTTGGCAATTAGTCCTCTTTATGATGGGGATTGTTTTAATCATCAAGCAGTGGCAAAGTTTGAAGATTTTGGCTTTGGTTTTTCTTTTGCTTTCCATCGGTCTCTATTTTACTTGGTATCGACATTTATCTAAGGAAATTACTGTCACTAAAGACCGAGATTTAGGTTAGGGAGTTCAGGAGACAGGAGACAGGAGGCAGCTATCAGTTTTTTTCCTGCTCCCCCTGAATGGTTACTCTGTTTCTAGTTGATAATCCTGTCAATTTATGGAAACCCTGAAAATTTAAATTTTTGAATCGGAGGCTCTTCGGGAATTGTTATGCAAATAATTAACTTAAAATAAAATTCGATGAGAGCAACTACGCTCAAAAGTAGCTGAAATCCATATAGGGAAGGACTTAAGGCATCAACAGGTTAATACCAAAAGATAGACAATCGAGT
>NZ_JAPZQM010000575.1:0-6691 GCF_027530565.1 Microcystis sp. LE19-10.1B
CACTGGGGTAAAGTTGATTCAGAAGGCAATGGCAGAGTTGGAAAAACAGATTAATCGACTTCCCCATTTGCCAAAGTGGTTTGTGGAAATCCCTTATCAAACCACTTGACTATTGGATCATCTTTTTTATGGAGTTCTCTAGGAAAAACCTGAATAGAATCTTAATATATAGAGTGCCTAGTAGCCGTAACGATTGCGCTCACTGTTTTTGTAAATTCTATGGCAGAGATTAGCCCAGAGATCAACCTCATGCAGATAGCGACTATACTCAACCAATATCGATTTGAAATGAGAGGATATAAAGCGCAAGAATTAATCGAGCGCTGGTTGCCCATCTATTCGCTAAATTGGATTCGCATGGCGATTTTAGAGGCACTCTATCAGGGACGTTACAAAGTCATTTCGGTGGAGGAAATCCTCAAAATTTGGCACCGTCGCGGCCATCCTACCTTTCATTTTACGGGGGAATTCGAGCGCTTGGTTTGTAAAAACTTGCTAGATTCCCAGTTAGATGGCAAAAAACCAGCAGTTATCCCTAAACGGGAACAGATCAATATACCTTCTCCCACCCTTGAGCAGCCCTGTCCAGAGCCAGAAGCGGGAAAAGCCGATAATAATGGCACAGTAGCCACGAGTAAAGATTCTTTACTCAACTTAGAAACTTCTCTTTTTAATGATCCTCGCAAAGGGATGAGTAATGTGGAGGAATTATTCTCGCAGTTAACCCCGGAAACGCCCAAATTCCCTGAATTAGAATCAGTGCCTAAATCGCCTAACGGTCCTGGAACTAGGGAGAATTTTCCGGCTAATTTTAAACCGGCAATCGATGAGTTTATCCCTTTGTTAGACCCTTCGGAATTGTATCCCAAATTAAAAGCTGTGGCCCGCTCACCGCATCAGTAGGGTTGGCTGAAAAAGTTTTTCGGTGGTGGCAGGGTGTGGGGTGTTAGGTGTGGGGTGGTGGGGTACTGACACCAATTAATTCCCCGCCCTCAAGAAAAAAAATCGCCCTGACGATTAAAATAGAGTTAACTTTTCCCCTCAAGGCTCTGCTCAATTAACTAGCATTATGACATCCTCCTATTTTGGTCTAGAAACCGAAGAAAATAAACTAATTAACTCTAATAATCTCTCGTTCGCCGCTTCTCTTGGTATTCATGCCCTAATTTTAGCGATTATCTTACCTAATTTCCTCAATAATCCAGTACAGGAGCCAAAAAAGGATTTACGCAACGTCAATCTGATTGAATTAAACCCTCTAGAGCAGTCACGTCTTCCCAGTCTCGACTCCTCCCTGTCCAGCTTACCGGAACTGCCTAACCCCAATTCGTCCTCTTCCTCTTTGCCTCCTCTCCCCCCCATGGATGGCATCCATAACAGCACCTTACCTCCTTTACCCTCGGTTTCTTCCCTTCCTCCCTTACCTTCCTTACCTGCTTTACCTCCCCTCTCCTCTTTACCCTCCGTCAATATCTATTCTCCTCCCGTGGCATCTATCCCCTCCCTGGGTAGATTACCGATTCCTCGCAATTTTCCCACTTCTACCCCCAGTTTACCCAGTCCTCCTGCTGTTCCCACCCTGCCGGACAATAATAATCTGCCTAGGGAGACTAATAACCAGCAGGTGCGGCCTTACTTCGATCCCTACCAAGATAATCTAACTTTAGATAGATTGCGAAATTCGCCCCTTAGTGCATCGCAACAGGCGCAGGAACAATTAAACAATTCCCTAGCCCGCACACCGGAGCCGAATGGTCAATCGCCCCTAGATGAACAGCGTCGTCAACAATTAATGTGGGAAATGCGGGAACGTTTGCGCTCCCTGGAGGCGGATAAAAGCAATACCAGTAACGAGGATGCTATGAGAAATCAGGTGGATTGGCTGGCCAGAGTCCAAAAAACTAATCCTAACGCCTTAAATGAACTAAATCAGCCCAATCAGGGCAGCAGAGGCATAACTACCGTCAATTTGACCGGTAATTATCCCGCTACGGCTTGTTCCCGTCAATTGGCGGGGACGGCGGTTTATGGGGTGACGGTGGATGCCCAAGGCCGCCTCAGCAGTGAACCCCAGTTAATTAAAAGTGCTGGCTTCCCGATTTTCAATCAACAGGCGGCTGGGGAAGTGAGATCAACTCGTTTTAATAATCCCAGTGGTGAGTCGAGAATCTATCAGGTGCGAGTCAGTTTTGCCCCTAACCCGGAAGTGTGCCGAGGTGCGATCGCTAATCCCCCAAAACCAGAGGGTAGTAACCTCAATACTCGTAACTCCCCCCCCGGAACGCCGGCACTTGTAACCCCGCGTCGTCCTAATCAACCGCCGCAACCGGCCGTTAGCCCCCAACCGGATAACGTCAAGCCGCCCGAAACCACAGGTCCAAATCCGGCCCCAACCCAGTCAGAACCGCCCAAAGAAGCGATAATCGAAGAAAAAGCCCCAGAAACTCCTCCCCAAACCCCCGCTCTCAATCAGCCGGAGGGTTCCCCCGCTAGTCCCCCCACTAGCCAAAATCCTCAACCCCTGAGCGAGGAAGTGTTGCCCCCCGGTCCGCCAGCGGAAGCTAAAACTGAACCAGAAAGTTAGGCCTTTTCAGTGATCAGTTATCAGTTATCAGTTATCAGATATGAGTTTTAAGTTCACTGATTACTGAAAAAAACCCCCATCTCCCTAGTCCATAATTCGATCCCCCCTTAATCCCCCCTTGATAAGGGGGGTGCCGATCCCCCCTTAATCCCCCCTTAATAAGGGGGGCATCTGATAATTTTTAACGGCTACCTACTTATTTTTACTTAAATGATTTCCACTTCCCAGATACCCGATTCTTTTGTCTCACCTTGCCGTCGCGCCTCGGTTAGTCGTACTACCAAAGAAACCGATGTAGAGGTGACGATCGATCTTGATGGTAGCGGCAATTGTCGCGCCCAGACAGGAATTCCCTTTCTTGATCATATGTTGCAGCAAATCGCCTCCCACGCTGCGATCGATCTCGATGTGCGTGCCACCGGAGATCTAGAAATTGATGACCATCACACCAATGAAGACGTGGGAATCACCCTCGGACAAGCTTTACTGCAAGCTTTGGGAGACAAAAAAGGCATCGTCCGTTTCGGGCATTTTGTCGCCCCTCTCGATGAAGCTTTAGTGCAGGTTGCCCTCGATTTTTCCGGTCGTCCCCACCTCAGTTATGGTCTAGAAATTCCCACCCAAAGAGTGGGAACCTACGATACTCAGCTAGTGCGGGAATTTTTTGTCGCTTTGGTCAATCACAGTCAAATGACCCTACATATTCGCCAATTAGACGGGATTAATTCCCATCATATTATTGAGGCTACTTTTAAAGCTTTTGCCCGGGCGATGAGTATGGCCATAGCGATCGATCCCCGTCGCGCTGGTATAATTCCTAGTTCTAAGGGAGTTTTATAGAAGCACTGCTTAACCGAATTAACGTTAGCTTAAAAGCCCATAATTTGAGCCACTTGGGTTAATTCGGGAGCAATCCCGGATTTTAGTTGATTATTGCTGTATTTTACCGCCGAATCAGGGTCTTTTAGGCCATTGCCCGTTAAAACACACACTACGGTGGCCCCATCGGGAACCTGTTGATGCACTTTTAATAATCCTGCCACAGAAGCGGCGCTGGCCGGTTCACAGAAAACCCCCTCTTGGCCTCCTAAAATCCGATAGGCTGCCAATATTTCCTCATCGCTGACCGCGTGAAATTGCCCTTGACTAGCGTGACTAGCAGCCCAAGCTTTTTCCCAGTTAGCGGGGTTGCCGATACGGATGGCCGTGGCTAGGGTTTCGGGATGGTCAACCGGTTGTTTGGAGATAAAAGGGGCAGCCCCGGCAGCTTGAAAACCCATCATCTTCGGCAGTCGGTCACATTTGCCTATCTGGTGATACTGACAGAATCCCATCCAATAGGCGCTAATATTGCCCGCATTACCCACGGGAATACATAACCAGTCGGGAGCATTACCCAAGACATCGACAATCTCGAAAGCGGCGGTTTTTTGACCCTCTAAACGGTAGGGATTGACGGAATTGACTAAAGTTACGGGATAATTTTCTGATAGTTGGCGGACAATCTTGAGGGCATCATCGAAGTTGCCATTAATAGCGATTACTTCGGCTCCGTACAATAAAGCTTGGGCTAATTTTCCTAAGGCCACATAACCGTCGGGGATAATCACAAAGGCCCGCATCCCGGCTCTTCTTGCATAGGCTGCCGCCGCCGCCGAGGTGTTCCCGGTACTGGCACAAATCACCGCTTTTGCCCCTTCTTCTTTAGCTTTCGAGATGGCCATGGTCATGCCCCGGTCTTTAAAGCTGCCGGTGGGATTTAAACCATCATATTTGACAAAAACCTTGACATCGCGCCCGATTTGTGCTGAGAGATAGGGGGCGGGTATCAGGGGTGTATTGCCTTCTAGGAGGGTAATTACAGGGGTTTTACTGCTTACGGGCAGAAATTGGCGATATTCTTCGATCAAACCGCGCCAGCCGCCGATAGACGATGATTTAGTGGGTGATTGGGGGATCGATCGAGAAATAATTGTCATAGCCTTAAGGATACAGATTTGATTAGATGGCCCAGCTTCCTATTTTATCGAATAAGCAGTCCAAAAAATTAATCTCGATCGCCCGATTGGGATTCATGGGGTTTAAAACAGGGATGCGGGAAGATAAAAGGCAGTAACAGCAAATAAATGACCTTTTTGGTCAAAAAATAGCTATTGTATCGCTATAAATCTGATTTTTTGCCCTTTTTGTCTTTCAGAAGTTGATTTAACTTAGTGTCAGCAGAAGTCCCTCGCTTTTAGCGATGGGATGAATGCTGACCAGCATATAGACAATTCTATAAAGTTGTGTTATCATAAATATAGATTCTTGATAACAGCCATGTACAAAGCATATAAATTCACAATAAAACCCAATACCGAGCAAGAAATAGCCTTAGCTAAAGGCTTCGGCTGTTGTCGCTGGTTTTGGAACTATTCCTTGAATTTATGCCAAGAAACCTATAAAACCACAGGAAAAGGGCTAACACGAAACTATATTCAGGGACTATTGCCTAGTCTCAAAAAAGAATATGAGTGGTTGACAGATGCTTATTCTCAGTGCTTACAGGTTGTTGCTTTGAACTTATCGCAAGCTTATCAAAATTTCTTTGAAAAACGGGCTAGATTACCAAGATTCAAGTCCAAACATGGTAGGCAATCAATTAGCTATCCAGCTAATGTCAAGTTTGAAGGTGACTACCTCAAATTACCGGGTAAAGTTGGATTAGTTTATTGTGTGCGTCATCGGGAATTTGAAGGAACAATTAAAACCGTTACTATCTCAAAAACTCCAGACGGTAAATACTACGCTTCTATTTTAGTTGATGACGAATTGGAGTTGCCTGAGACATCAAAGGATGGCAAAGGCATAGGAATTGATTTAGGACTTACTCATTTTGCCATTACCAGCAATGGTAGTAAGTATGAGAATCCTAGACATTTAGCTAAACATCAACGTAATTTAAAGCGTAAACAACAAAAGTTATCCCGTAAAAAGAAGGGAAGTAACAACCGTCAAAAAGCTAGACGTAAAGTAGCTAAAGTTCACTCTAAAATCTCAAGATGTCGTGAGGATTTTCTCCACAAGCTATCCCGTAAGATAGTTAACGAAAACCAAGTTATTGCGGTAGAAAATCTCAATGTTAAAGGCATGGTACGCAATCATAATTTAGCTAAGGCTATTAGTGATTGTGGTTGGGGAATGTTTTGTACAATGCTTAAATACAAGGCAGAATGGGAAGGAAAAACTTATATCGAAGTTGATAGGTTTTTCCCTAGTTCTAAAACTTGTAATGTCTGTCTAAATCAAGTAGCGAGTTTACCACTTGATGTTAGAACATGGACTTGTGAGCATTGCAAAACAACCCATGATCGTGATATAAATGCGGCGATAAACATCAAAAATGAAGCCTTACGGATATTGTCGTTAGGAACTAGCGATACTGCCTATAGAGGGGATGTAAGACCAAAAGTTGGGCGTAAGTCCGTCTTGAGGCAATCCCCCGTGAAATAGGAAGCTCTCAACTCTGTTGAGAGTAGTTCACTTAGCTGGTTATATTTAAATTGAAGATGGCTCCCCCCTGCTTGATAAGGGGGGTTTGATCCCCCCTGCCCCCCTTGATAAGGGGGGTGCCGAATAGTAGGGTTGATTCATGAATCAACCCTACCTTGAGTAACACCTAACTACTTAATAAACCATCACCGGGTAAATAGCCAGAGATAGAAATTATGAAGGAAAGCACCGTCCCCACCATTAATCTCGCCCCTAAACTCAGACGCGATTTATCTTTATGGAATCCCTTTGATTATCTTTTGCTGTTGTACTGGGTGTTTTATTTTCCCCAAGCAGTGCGCTGGTATGTGGAAACGAGAGACGGCGGCGATAACCATACCGTACAATTGCGTCTAGGGATTCAGGGTCTTCTCTTAACTGTAATTACCCCTCTGATTATCTGTAGCATAGCAGCAAATTTAGGACTTTCTGTTGATTGGGGGGGCGTGGTGTGGGGCGTGGTGTGGGGCGTGGCGTTGGGCGTGGTGTGGGGCGTGGTGTGGGGCGTGGTGTGGGGCGTGGCGTTGGGCGTGGTGTCGGGCGTGGCGTTGGGCGTGGTGTGGGGCGGGGTGTTGG
>NZ_JAPZQM010000099.1:0-3257 GCF_027530565.1 Microcystis sp. LE19-10.1B
AATAGCCATTACATGACCATGAGGAAGACTTCTAATCACTTCAAAATGATTGGGAATGCCTTCAGTCATTGACAGTGTTGCTCCTTTAAGAGCCAGTTTCAGATTGTCGATAATATCATCGGGTAATTTTGAGAGATTGGCAAGGGTTCTTTTTTTGACTTGTTCTCCTTCTCGGTAGGACTCTCGAAGAAGAACAGCGGGGGGGGAATTACGGTTAGGAACTTTTTCTATATACATGACCACTATTTTAGCAAATGGAGAGAATTCTTGTCCATTAAGAAATGTTACAAATTACATGGGTACATTAAGAAAAGTTAAGGGGGTGCATCCATTGATGGATAAGGGTTTTCGGCTATTATAGTATATATGTATGGGGGAAGTTCAGTTTTTAGTCCTCAAATAATTCGCTTGTTCTGTCGGTTATTTTCCCTGCTTAATAAATTAATAAATTCTCTTTTAGAGAAGGTTTTTCCACGCAATTCCTATTTCTCTTCTGCCTAGAGTTCCAGAAGAGCGCTAGGGAAGTGGGGGAAAATCCATAACTGGGTTTTTGAAGTTCGATCGAGAGTTAGTCGTAATATTAAAAACGGATTTGGTATAACATCTTGTCAATAAGTATTGTTATAATAATGACATCAATCAAGCTATAGTCGCCTATGTCTGAACAATTAATCGCTAATCTTGCTAATGCCTTTAAACCAGTTCCTTTACCTGCCGATAGTCCCTTTTATGTGGATCTAAAAGCAGTGAGAGCGGATGCTGATGTTTGTCAAGATTTAGGCAGAAAAATTATTCGTTCGCTGCCAACAGACTACACCCATCAACTCTACACAGGACATCGAGGAGGGGGGAAATCCACGGAATTATTGCGGCTGAAAAAATATCTAGAGCAAAAAAATTGTTTTGTTGTTTATTTTGCGGCAGATGAAGACGATATCGATCCAGAAGATGCTCAATATACAGATATTCTCATTGCCTGTACGCGCCATTTATTAGAACAACTAAAACAGGCTAATTCAACCCCCTTAAAAAACTGGATAAAATCCCGTTGGCAGGATTTAATTGATTTAGCTTTAACAGAGATTAAAGTGGAAGATGTCAAATTAGAAACGGGAGACTTGATTAAATATTTTGGTAAATTGTCTGCGGCGATTCGGGCAATTCCCAGTCAAAGACAAGAAATAAGAAATAAAATCAATCCTCATACTGTTACGCTGTTAACAGCACTAAATGAGTTTATTGATAATAGCAAAACTGTCTTAGATGATTCAACAAAATTAGTGGTAATTGTTGATAACTTAGATCGCATCGTACCGATAAATCGGCGAGATCATAAAACTAATCATGATGAGATTTTTTTAGATCGAGCTAATCAATTAAAGGGGTTAAATTGTCATTTGATTTATACTATACCTATTTCAATGGCCTATTCTAATCGGGCCAATGATCTAAGGGATATTTATGATAATGACCCGATGGTTTTACCGATGATTATGATCCGCAATCTTGATCGTACTATTAATCCCGATGGTATGGCAAAAATTAAGGCTATTATTGAGAAAAGAACGCAGCAATTTTTACCGACGAAAAAGCTAGAAACAGATATTTTTGAAAGTCAAGAAGTTCTGGAGCGATTATGTTTAATGACTGGAGGTCATGTACGAAACCTAATTTTATTAATGCAAACCGCTTTAGATCATGTGGATGCTTTACCTATTACCGCAAAAGCTGCTCAAAGAGCAATAACTCAAGCTAGAGATGTCTATCAGAGAACAGTAGAACACGAGCAGTGGAAAATTCTGGCTAAGGTATATCGTACCAACGAAATTCAAAATGATGAAGCTCATCGTAAATTATTATTCAATCGTTGTATTTTACAATATGCTTATTTTGATGCAGATGCAGAGTTGAAAAGTTGGTATGATGTGCATCCTTTAATTACCAAAATTAAGGAGTTTAATGATGAATTATGAATGATGAATTATAAATGATGAATGGGGAGCGGGAAACAGGGAACAGGTGAGAAAATTATTGTACCTCATAAATCTGAATACAGCTATATATAATAATGACAAACCCAAAAGTAAAACCCTTAACTAACTTTCAGGAATCGGATTTTGAAGGATTGCGAGAAGAGCAACCCCTAACAGCAGCAGAATCCTATCAAGCATTACTGCGATCGCTGAGACGAAAAAATGGCTTTAATTTACTCTTTGTTCGCTGTTCTCCCGTGCAAGCTGATGAGATTATTCGGAGAGTCAGTCAAGATTTACCTAATAAAAATATTCAAGTCCTGCAACTTGATTCAGAAACCGATAATTTGTATGAGAAAATTGTCGATCTACCAAATTATACCAATCTAAACATTCTTTTTGTGCGCGGTTTAGAAAATGCACTACTGCGCTACGAAGAAGCGGAAAGTGAAGGCTATTTCTTATCGAGTCAAAGTCCAGTTTATGGGGGAACCTGGGCCGGAGTTCCTAAGATTTTAGGCTATTTAAACTTATCCCGTGAGCGATTTGAGCGGCAATTTCCCTTTACTTTAGTATTCTTATTGCCGGAATTTGCCTTGCGGTATTTTATTCGTCGTGCGTCGGATTTTTTTGATTGGTATTCGGGAGTTTATGAATTTCCGACGGATAAGGACATATTGGAAAGAGAAATTAGAAGACTGGTTTATTTAGACGGCGATCTCGATACCTATAAGCAATTTACTCCCCAACAACGACAGGAAAAGTTAGCCGAAATTAAAGCCTATTTAAGCGATTCCCCATCTCTCGATCCTGTTCAAGCATCTGAATTGTGGCATAAAAAAGGCCTAATTCATGCAATGGGAAAAGAATACGAACAAGCGATCGCATCCTGGGATCGAGCTTTAGAAATTAAACCCGATGACCATCAAGCTTGGTACAACCGAGGGAATGCGTTAGGTAATTTAGGCAGATTTGAACAAGCGATCGCATCCTATGATCGAGCTTTAGAAATTAAACCCGATTTCCATGATGCTTGGAACAACCGAGGGAATGCGTTAGGTAATTTAGGCAGATTTGAACAAGCGATCGCATCCTGGGATCGAGCTTTAGAAATTAAACCCGATTACCATGAAGCTTGGAACAACCGAGGGATTGCGTTAGGTAATTTAGGCAGATTTGAAGAAGCGATCGCATCCTGGGATCGAGCTTTAGAAATTAAACCCGATTACCATGAAGCTTGGAACAACCGAGGGATTGCGTTAGGTAATTTAGGCAGATTTGAAG
>NZ_JAPZQM010000138.1:0-7547 GCF_027530565.1 Microcystis sp. LE19-10.1B
TGACTTCGTTTCTCAGGAATTGAGAGCGGCGGAAGACCCGGAATTTGAAACCTTCTACACTAAAAATATTCTGCTTAACGAAGGTCTGAGAGCTTGGATGGCTCCCCAAGACCAACCCCACGAAAACTTTATCTTCCCTGAAGAAGTATTACCTCGCGGTAACGCTCTCTAAGGATGGCAAGAAAATTTACCGAATAGGGGGAAGGGTGAAGTTAAATCACCCTTCTTTTTTGTTGATTAAGGCACTTCAAGCACTACTACTCATTTTCTGGATACCCCTGTAAGATAAACTAGAGAATTTCTTGGAGATAGAGACAATGTTTCGCCAAATTTTATTATCTAGTCTGGGTTTATTGCTAATTTGTCCCCTAGGGAGCGAGCCAGCAGCGGCCAGAACCATGAGAGTTAATTGTGAAAGTCAAAGCGGTCGCACTACTCGCTGTCCCGTCAATGCTCGATGGGCCCAGGTGAGATTAACCCGCACTCGCTCCGCTGCTCCCTGTGAGGGTAATTGGGATTTCCAAAACGGCAATATTGTGGTCAGAAATGGTTGTCGGGGCGAGTTTGAGGTACGCACCGACGACCATCACGGTAATGTTGGTGGCGGTTGGGAAGGTAATGTTTACGAAGAATTTCGCCTCCCCAATATCGGTCGTTTTGTCGTTGATCGCCGCAGTTATTATGATAGTGGCAGAATTAGAGAATTTGATGCGATCGTTAATGGCAGTCGCGAGCGTTGGTGGGCTAATTGTCGTGGTGGCGAACTTGGCAGCGGTAGTCGTCGCATCCGCTCATCCCGGGAAATCGATCGAGTAGTGGACTTTGTTTGTGAGGATCGGGGTTAAATATAGAAACCAAAACTCTATCTAAAACCTTGTAAAGTTACTTATTTATATAGCTAGATAGCTAAAATGAGTAACTTTTGCTGAAGATAGATTTTAAGAACGTTATCAGGTAAGCTAAGACGCACTTTAACCGCCTATCCTTGTATTACCTGAATCTCTCCCAATCTCTTGACTTGCCTCGAACAGTAGCTTGAGAAAACTAAAATCCTTCGCTTTTGCGAAAGAAATCCATCATCGTCATCGGTGTTTTCTCTAGCATCGATCGCTCACTTTTACTTAGTTGCTTAACCAAATTTTACTAGGCTGACAAAAAAGCCTTAAAAATCAACATAATAACTTCCTAAATTTTACGATCTATTGGCTGTATTTAACTTCAGTTCGGGGTACAGCGTTGCTCATCAAGATGAAGTGTAAACTAATTTGGTATCGACCACCGACTCCCCAAAACGAAAACTGCCTACCTGATCATTAAGATAGCTGCTGTAAGAAACCCGTTTTCTTGATCTGCTGCTAGAATTCAAGTAGATTGGAGGAAAATATATGGAGCCGGCAAACACCTTAGATGCTCTAATGCTCAAAACCATCATCAAGGAAAGCGTCCGCGAAGTTATGCGGGAAGAGTGGTTTAAATTCTTCGAGATGCTGATTCCCTATGTTGATGATATAGAACAAGCTGACATAGAAGCAACCTTTAATCCTGTTGATTACAAAGACGACGGCTTCGTTGATATTACAGGCTGGTTTAATCGTGAAGATCAGGATCAGTAGATCAGCCAATAAATTTTTGGAGAAACTAGATGCCAATAGCCGAAAATCTGTTTTGACTAAAATTGGTATTCTCAAAACCTGCCTTGAAACTCAAAACGTTTATCCCCCTGAAGAACTTGATATCAAAAAACTTAAAGGTGAGTTAAAAGGAGACAGACGAAATCTTTATTTATGAGATTAACTCTAGAGGCAATATTTACGATTAATTCAGCGATTAGCAACGTTCGCATTTATCAATTATTTTCGATACTTCTTTCCGCAGCCATCTAACTTTCCTGAGTTAATTTAGCAAATACTGCTTCTTCTTTGTTAGCAAAGTCTCCAACTTCGACTTGGGCCACTGCTTTCTTAATTTTCTCTCCAGCAGCCAGAATAATCACCCGCTCTGGACGATTACTAGACTTCTGGCATAATTAACTTTTGAGAGTTCAAAAATGGGAAAAATAGGGATGAAGTTGGCTAAAATCTCTTTATGCTTAGTTCTCCTGACTACTGACTACTGGCTCCTTACTCCTCTCTCTGAGGTTTACTGATCACTGATTACTGATTAGAGAATACCCGCGTTAGAAAGACCGAGAACCAGTCCCGCACCGAGAATATGGCCAAAACTCATGGTAGCCAATAATTCCGGCAGACCGAAGCTTTTTTTCGAGGCTAACTGCGGCAAGGGTAAGGCAGGGCCGGCCCCAGTATTTTGGATAGCAAAATAACCGATAACGAACGCTACTAGGTTAGCTAACGTCATGGTAATGCCGACGGATAAATTCCAGGGAATGGTTTGAGCAGTGGCTAAAAGTAAGGCGGAAGGGATCATTTGCGCTCCAGTCTTGATAAGATTTTGTTAACCACAGGGCATTATAAAAAGCTCTTGACCCGAAACTGCTTTTTGTTTGAATACTTAACAGTTTTTGTAACGTTTTGTGAATAAGATTAAATGCGAATTAAAATTTGCGGCATTACCCAACCGGACCAAGGACGAGCGATCGCTACTTGCGGAGCTACGGCTTTAGGTTTTATCCTCGTACCTAGTTCGCCTCGTTACGTCAAAATCGAGCAAATTAACGCTATTATCGCCGCAGTACCCGACAAAATTGATTTTATCGGGGTTTTTGCCGACGAGCAACCGGAAATTATTCAGCAAATAATTATTAAAACCCCCTTGACAAGTGTGCAGTTACATGGTAGGGAATCTCCTGAATATTGCCAAAGGTTGCGGCAATTATTACCCGACCGGGAAATTATCAGAGCTTTACGGATTAAAGACAGAGAAAGTTGGGAAAAGTCGGCAATTTACTTCAATAGCGTCGATACTTTACTGTTAGATGCCTACCATCCCCAATTGCTCGGCGGTACGGGACATACCTTAGACTGGCAAGCCTTAGCCAGTTTTTCGCCCCCCTTGCCCTGGTTTCTGGCCGGAGGACTCAACCCCGATAATATTAGTGAAGCTTTAACTCGGCTGCACCCCCAGGGTATTGATGTCTCTAGCGGCGTTGAGCGATCGCCTGGTGATAAAGACCTCAAAAAAGTCGCCCTCTTGCTAGAGCGACTGCAAAAATTCAGGGATCAGTGATCAGTTAGAAGGTTTTGGTTGTTGGGGTTTTAGGGTTTTAGGGTTTTAGTTGAATTCCCCCATTTCCCCATGTCCCCATTTCCCCATGTCCCCATTTCCCTGACTAGAAGAAATTGGGTTTATGACGGATCAGGTTAAGATACTCCTCGCGGGTTTTCTGCTCGTCTTGGAAGACTCCTAACATGGCGCTGGTGACAGTCCAGGATCCCGGTTTCTGCACCCCGCGCATTACCATGCACATATGAGTTGCTTCCATGACGACGGCAACCCCTTGGGGGTCGAGAATTTCTTGAATCGCTTCGGCAATCTGACGGGTGAGGCGCTCTTGGACCTGTAAACGACGGGAATACATTTCCACAATGCGGGCTAATTTACTTAATCCGACCACCTTTTGGTTAGGAATATAGGCAACGTGGGCCCGCCCCATGAAGGGTAACATATGATGTTCACAGAGACTAAAAAAGTCAATATCGCGCACTAATACCATCTCATTATGACCTTCATCGAAGATCGCACCATTAACGAGGGTTTCTAGGGATTGTTGATAGCCTTGGGTGAGAAACTGCATCGCTTCGGCCACCCGTTTGGGGGTTTTTAATAAACCTTCTCTTTCGGGATCTTCCCCCACCGAGATCAGGATATTTCTGACCGCATCCATCATCTGTTCTTTGTTTTCGTCGGAAGTTGGATGAATTTGAGCGGTTTTGCCATTGTGGGTGTTGCGATCGGGGCGAGTGGTCACGCGTGCTTGAATAGCGTCGGTTAAATTACCGTTTAAACCGTTAGAAGAAGCTATGGTCATAATGAAGAGGCCTGTAGGCGAATTGATTGATAAATAGAAGTATTTCGGGTTATAATGCCCCCGCACTGGGCATAATGGTCATCGTTTCCACTACGGCCTGTTTGGGCAGTAACACCGCTTGCAGAATGGCCTCAGCGATGATATCCGGGGTTAACATGGCCGAGCGATCGAAATCTGCTTTGACGCTATCGCTGTCCCAGATGGGAGTATTGACAGCCCCGGGGATGATAATCGTGATGCGAATGGCGTTAGCCCGCTCCTCGATCGCTAAAATGCGAGAAAATGCCACTAATCCCGCTTTGCTGACACTATAGGCCCCCCAATCAGGGAAGAAATTATCGGCGGCGATCGAGGAAACGTTAACGATCGTGCCTCCCCCCTGTTGACGCATGGCAGGTAAAATTCCTTGCACACACTGATAAACACTGGTTAAATTGAGATCGATCACCCGCTGCCAGTCTGACAAAGGTGTGTCAGCCAAGGAGTTTGTGTAACCCATGCCAGCATTATTGATCAGGATATCGATCGGTCCGGATTCTTGGGCGATTTTAGCGATACTAGGAGCTACTTCCGGGATATCTGCCAAATCTAAGGGGTAAGCTTGGGCTGATACGCCTAAATCTGCCGCCATTCCCGCCACGGTTGCCAATCTTTGCTGATCGCGACCGATTAAAACCAGATTAATTCCCGCCTTGGCGAAAGCGAGGGCGGTTTCTTTGCCGATGCCGCTACTGGCTCCGGTGATCAGCGCTCGCTGTTGACGAATAACAGAGTTCATGGTATAGTTTGAAATCTCTTAATTCTTGGTAGTTAGGGCAAAATTTTGGCGGTTAGGGGGACTCTAGAAAGGTTTAAGGGAGTTGGGTTAGATCGGAGCAATTTTTCTCGCACCAAAATTGCTGCGGCCCACCCGGGCGGGGGGAAGCATTGACTATCGGGTAGGTTCAAGATTAAAAATCGTTACAAAATTTTACCTAGCCAATTATAGCACTGTTAAGTCAGGGATCACTAATTTTTGTGTATATTTAGATATCTAACCAGCGAGGGGAAAAAGCGGACTGGTGGGCGAGAATTCTTGAGGCTGCCTTGAAACTCCCTCCCCCTGCGCTGAAAACTACTCACCGGAGGAGATGGCAGCGGTGGGTTGAGTGCGATTGACAATCACCACTCGATCGCCGACAACGGGACTTCTAGCGAGGAGAATTCCCTCGTTATCCCTCATTTCCAAGCGCCGAAAATCGAGAGTTTGGCAACGTTGAAAAACCGAATTAGCCAATTTATCCTGTTGTGATGCCTCCAGACTATACCAATTATCGCCCAAAATAACTACTAGACGACTAGCCAAAAAATCCGCTTCTACGGTAGAAATAATCCCGGCGGGATAACGAGTAGTTAAATCGGTAATTTCCGCTTGAATGGCTGCGACTAAACTTTGTTCGGGAGTTAATCGCGGTTTTGCTTTGGTAATCGGGACGGGAATCGGTGCCTCTGGTGCGATTAATTCTGGGGGAGTTTCGATAATTTCCCCGGCTGCCGGGGAAGGACTAGAGACAACTTCAGGCATATTTTCGGCAATTTCCGCCGGATTTTTCGGTAAACTGACCACAGCTACTAATAGGATAGTGACTAAACTTCCTGTTAACAAGCCGGTAATTAACCAATCGGGAATTTTTTCGCTAATTCCCCCAGGTAAAAGTCGGCGAATTTTGCTCAAAATCGTCGTCCACCACCCTTCCACCTGCTCGAAATCTGGTAAAATATCGTCGATTCCCTCCGCTGCTTCGATTGGAGAATCTGCGGTTAAACTTTGCTCAACTCCTGCGAATTCGTCTGGTTTTAAAGCAGCGGCTAACTGTTGCGTTGAGTTAAGAAGATTATCAACAGCAACTTTTGGGGGTAACACTATCCCCGTTCCCGTGTTAAGTTGGGAAACGATCGAATTTAACTGCTCGATCGCCTCTTGTAGTCGGATCACTGTTTCTGCTTGGCTGAAATTCTCTCGCTCATTTGGTTGAGTCATAATTAATTCTTCTTAACCCGCTGCCATTCTTTTTCAAAATATCATTCTATGCGCCGTTTTCTCGGTTTTTTAACCAGTATTTTCCTTGTCTTCCTGACTGCTTGTGGTAGTGTCACTCCCCCGCAAGAATTTGCCCCCGACGGAGAAATCGTCGCCAAAGCCCTTTTATTACAATTTCGTCACACATCCGATCGCCTTAGTCAATCTTTACATATCGATGATCCGCAGGTAAAAATTGCTAAAATTAATGTCACCAGTCTGGAACCGCTTTATGTGGGCAATTTGCCCGCTTATCACTTGCAGGGAGATTACGATCTAACTCTACAATTGCCCCATCAAAAAGATACCAAACAACACAACAATTTTGATCTTTATTTACAAAGACAGATCGAGGGTAAAACTTGGCGTTTACTGGAAGAAGTTGCCTCGCAATGGCGCAGCTATTTAGTAAAATAACCAGAAAAAGCCCGGGGGTTTTGCTATAGTCTATGATCATCGAAAATTTTGGGTCTGAAACCCCGTCTTTCTAGGTTGGCTTTACTGTTAAGTAGTCGTGCAAAATTAATTTCCTAGTGAAGATAGGCAAGAGGCAAGAGGCAAGAGGTGGTTAGATATGTGTAATTAATTTTGCTTAGGTACTTACCAGTAACAGATAAAGCCATTGGAATTGACTTAGGAATTAGTAGCTTCGTGATTACCAGCGATGGCGACAAAGTATCTAATCCTAAGCATTTTTAAAAGCATTATCGGAGACTGCGAAAGGACCCCAAAAGCCTTTCTAGGAATAAAAAAGGCTCAAAGAATCGAGAAAAAGCGAGAATCAAAGTAGCCAGAATTGCCGCTCAAATCACCGATAGCAGAAAAGACCATTTACACAAGCTAACCACTCAATTAGTTCGGGAAAACCAAACGATTGTGGTTGAGAATTTAGCCGTCAAGAATCTGGTCAAAAACCCGAAATTATCTCAGGCAATATCTGATGTAAGCTGGGGAGAAATCACCCGACAATTAGCCTATAAATGCCGTTGGTATGGGAGAAACTACATCGAAATAGATAGGGTTTGCTGAATAAATCTAAAAACCTTGTTGGATAAGGCTTTTAGACTTTTTTGACCTCAAAAAGTCCCGACCCTTGCAGTGATTGAGGGGAAAATTTCGGGACTTTTTCCCTGAAAATTAGGTAATTGACCAGGTGAAAATGGGTAAAACCCCACACCCCACACCCCACACCCCACACCCTGCCACCAGGAAAAACTTTTTCAGCAGACCCTAGATAGATGGTTTCCTAGCTCTAAAAGATGTAGTAATTGTGGGCATATTGCTGAGAAAATGCCGTTAAATATTCGAGAATGGGACTGTCCAGACTGTGGGACTCACCATGACCGAGATATTAACGCTAGTAAAAATATTTTGGCCGCAGGGCTTGCGGTGTCAGTCTGTAGAGCGACCATAAGACCAGAACAGAGTAAATCTGTTAAGGCAGGTGCGAAAAATCCTTCGGGAAAGAAGCAGAAACCTAAATCGTGAGGTTTGGGAATC
>NZ_JAPZQM010000100.1:0-2387 GCF_027530565.1 Microcystis sp. LE19-10.1B
CAAGTTTCATGGGGAAATGACTGCGGAAAGAGGGTTAAAAGCTGCCTTTAATCTCAGTTGGGAGGAGTTGCATAGCGAACCAGAAGCGCAAATTTTGGCACTTTACCTCAGTTTATTCGCTCTTGCGCCCTTTCCCAAGGGGATGATTCTGGATTTATTTCCCGATGAGGATGGGGATACAGTGGAGGAATGGTTAACCGATAGTTTAGTTCACCTGAGTTTAGTTCAGGATAATCGTGATGGTTGGTATGAAATTCATCCCCTGTTGCGTCGCTATTTTCGGGATAAGTTAGAAGCATCACCCCACGCAGAACCAGCAAAACGCCGTTATTGTGGGATTATGGCCAAAAAATCGGCAGAAATGCCACAGGATACAACTGTAGAAATCGTTGAAGAATTTAAACCTTTCCTTCTCCATCTACAAGCATCTGTCGGGGAATATCCCCAATATATCGCTGATGAGGATTTATTATGGTCCTATACGGGTTTAGCTCGTTATTATCAAGGACAAGGATTGTATGCTATTGCTGAACCTTACTATCAAGATTGTTTAACCGCAACTCGAACCCACTTGGGAGACAATCATCCCGATGTGGCAACTTCCCTCAACAATTTAGCAGGATTGTACGATTCCCAAGGCAGGTACACAGAAGCGGAACCTCTCTTTCTAGAAGCATTAGATTTGAGAAAACGACTATTAGGAGACAATCATCCCCATGTGGCAGCTTCCCTCAACAATTTAGCATACTTGTACGAATCCCAAGGCAGGTACACAGAAGCGGAACCTCTCTATCTAGAAGCATTAGATTTGAAAAAACGACTCTTAGGAGACAATCATCCCTCTGTGGCAACTTCCCTCAACAATTTAGCATACTTGTACGAATCCCAAGGCAGGTACACAGAAGCGGAACCTCTCTATCTAGAAGCATTAGATTTGAAAAAACGACTCTTAGGAGACAATCATCCCTCTGTGGCAACTTCTCTCAACAATTTAGCAACATTGTACAGTTCCCAAGGCAGGTACAAAGAAGCGGAACCTCTCTATCTAGAAGCATTAGATTTGTATAAACGACTCTTAGGAGACAATCATCCCCTTGTGGCACTTTCCCTCAACAATTTAGCAGCATTGTACAAATCCCAAGGCAGGTACACAGAAGCAGAACCTCTCTATCTAGAAGCTTTAGATTTGTGTAAACGACTCTTAGGAGACAATCATCCCGATGTGGCAACTTCCCTCAACAATTTAGCAGCATTGTACCATTTCCAAGGCAGGTACAAAGAAGCGGAACCTCTCATTCTAGAAGCTTTATATTTGTATAAACGACTCTTAGGAGACAATCATCCCGATGTGGCAACTTCCCTCAACAATTTAGCAGGATTGTACGATTCCCAAGGCAGGTACACAGAAGCGGAACCTCTCTTTCTAGAAGCTTTAGATTTGTTAAAACGACTCTTAGGAGACAATCATCCTAATACAAAAACCTGTCGTAATAATTTACAAAGGCTGCGACAACAGCAAAAACCTACTTCTTTAACTTGGTGGCAGTGGATTATCGTTACTCCTATAGTTATTCTATGGATGCAGTGGATTATCGTTACTCCTATAGTTATTCTATGGATGCCGTTTTATTTGCTATGGATGCTCACTCGGTGGCTAGTGCGTCGCTTTATTAGGTAAAGAGTCTAAACTATGATTGATGCGATTATGGGATAGACTATAATTGATCATTGATAAAGACTTGCCAAATACAACACAATCATAGTATTCACTCAATCATTCAAATCACAGCTTAGACTTATTATAGGAATCTTCCAGACTCTGTGCGATAAGCTTAACCTACAACATAATCGATCTTTGTGTCCTTTGTGCCTTTGTGGTTCCTTCCATTCCCTCGCCAGTAGGACTGTATCTTAGAATACATTTTACCCACCAAATCCAAGAGAGCCATAACTGATAACTGATTAGCAAGGAATAAAACCATGAACACTAAAGAGAGACTATTGCAAGAGATTGAACAAGCACCGGATTCTTTAATAGAAGAAACTTTGAACTTCCTCCTTTCAGCACAAGCTAGTTATGCTAAATCTGAAAGTAATGTAGGGGAGGCAATATTAAAGCTTCTGGAAGAGATGCCATTAGACAATGACGACTTAGAAAAGTTGCCTATAGATCTTGCTAATCAACATGATCATTATCTTTATGGAGTTCCCAAATCCTAAGCAAAGCCGAAACTAAAGTTTATAGTATCATAGCAATGAAAACCATCTTTGCAGACACATTTTATTGGGTTGCTCTCATTAACAATCGTGATGATTGGCATGAGAAAGCTATAGAAATGACAAGGAAACTCCAGCAGGTAACAATAGTGACAACCGATGAAGTCTTT
>NZ_JAPZQM010000042.1:0-3782 GCF_027530565.1 Microcystis sp. LE19-10.1B
GGGGGTCAATTACCTAATTTTCAGGGAAAAAGTCCCTGAATTTCCCCCTGATCACTCCCATATCTGGTACTTTTTGAGGGGAAAAAAGTCCAAAAGTCTTATCCAACAAGGTTTTTAGATTTATTCAGCAAGCCCTAATTAATCTGGGTAATTCTGGGGCTTTACATGGTTATATTGCCATTATTTTAAGTGCTGCTTTATTCGCTTTAGTAACATCTCGAAAACTAGGGGTATTATTGGACTCCAGCACTGCTTTTACTATGAAAAATGGTAATAAACGCTCTCCTGATATAGCTTTTTTTGCTAAGGAACATCTGCAAGGATTGGAAGAATTGCCGACGGGTTTTTTAGAAGGTGGGCCAGATTTAGTGGTAGAAATTCTCTCTCCGGGGAATACAGTGGCAGAAATCGAGGACAAAATTGCCGAGTATTTTGCCAATGGGACTCGTTTGCTCTGGGTTATCAGTCCCCGTCAACACTATGTTTTAGTTTATCGTTGCGGGTACGAACCGCAGGGATTATTAACATCAGGAGATTTTCTGGAGGGGGAAGATGTGGTTCCGGGGTTCACTTTTCTGGTGGCTGATTTGTTTCAAAAACTATCTTTTTGAATCTTTCTTCTCAACAAATCGGCTAATAAATCGGCACTGTCACTAATAGCTAGATGAGAAGCTTGTTGGGCCATGGCGGCCAATTTTTCGGGATTAGACCATAAATCGAGGACTAATTCGCCTAAAAACTGAGCAGTTAACTCATTTTGACGGTAAAGATAAGCGGCTTGAGCTTCAGCGAAAACTTGGGCATTATAGAACTGATGGTCTTCGGCAGCAAAAGGATAGGGAATTAAAATCGAAGGCGTACAAGTGATCGCTAATTCTGTTAAAGTGCTGGCTCCGGAGCGACTGATAGCCAGATTAGCTCTTTGCCATAATCCCGCCATATTGTCGTAAAAAGGCCGGGAAAAATAGTTAGAATGGCGCAAACTATCCGCTTCGGGGTCGTTTTCTCCCGTGAGATGCACGATATAAATGCCTTTTTCTAACCATTGGGGAGCGCTTTGTCGCACAAGTTGATTAAGAGCCACGGCCCCTTGAGAACCACCGGCAACGACAATTAAAAAAGCAGTCTCTGGAATCGGTAAATCTAGGGACTGGGGAATGAGAAACTGCTCCCGTACGGGCGTACTAGACCAAGTGGTACGAGTGCCGGGTAAATAGCTGGCGGTTCCCTGAAAACCGAGGGCAACCGTATCGCACCAGCGACCGAGAACTTTCGTGACTTTGCCCGGTATGTAGTTAGATTCGTGTAGGATGACGGGAATATTGGCTAAACGAGCCGCTAAAATGGTCGGGCCTGCGATATAACCCCCGGTGGTAAAAACTGCCGCTATCTGACGTTTTTTGATTAAACTACGCACTTGCCAAATGGCCCGCAGTTGACCGAACAGAATCTTGAGAGTTTTTAACCCGAAACGGGTTTGAAATCCCTCAATGGGGATGGTGTGCAGGGGATAGGTTTTTGGAACTAAGGACTGTTCGAGACGGTCTGGAACTCCTAACCATTCAATCTCGTAATCCGGCAAGCGCTCGGCCAGGGCCAAAGCGGGAAATAAATGACCACCAGTACCACTAGCGGCAATCAATAGACGGGTTGGAGTGCGTGCCATAATTCGAGAGAGGGGAAATTCAGCCCTAGAATGAAATAATCTACCATAGTTATTGATCGATCCTTACACAAACTATCACTAATGCGTAACTTGAACACGATTCCCAATACATTTTTTCGTCAATCCCTCAATTTTTCCCTATCGTTGCTGTTAGGTTTGGGGTTAACTTTTGCCCTTGCTACCGGTCTGCGAGCCGAAAAGCCAGAAACTGCTCCGGCTAATTTAAAAACGCTTATCTCCAAAATCGAAACGGCGGCTAATGAGCGAAATCTCAAGCAATTAATGGAGTTTTATAGTCCGAAATTTACTAACTCCGATGGCTTGACCTACGAAAAAACTAAAAAGGCTTTAACTCATTTTTGGGAACGTTATAACAATCTACAATACACCACGACTCTCGAATCTTGGAGTCGTTCTGGTGATAAGTTAACGGCCAATACAATTACTAAAATTACCGGGACGGGAAAGGTGCAGGGACGAGTGGTGGGAATGAATGCTACGATTCGTTCTCGTCAACAATTTCAAGGGAATAAACTGGTTTATCAGGAGATTTTAAGCGAGAGAGTTGAGTTAAGCACCGGCAAAAATCCCCCCAGTATTCAGGTGAGAATTCCCGAGAGGGTGAAAGTGGGTCAAGAATTTGATTTTGATGTGATTGTCCGCGAACCTTTAGGGGATGATTTATTGGCCGGAACGGCGATCGATGAGAAAGTAGATATTGAGCGTTATATTAATACAAAGCCTCTAGAATTGGAATTATTACAGTCCGGCGGTTTATTTAAGCGGGTAAAAGCGCCGGCAACACCGGAAAATCGCTGGTTATCGGCGATTTTAATCCAAGGCGATGGGATTGTTGTCGTTACTCAACGGGTTAAGGTAGAAAAGTAATTTTTATCTGGGTGTTGCGGCAAAAAGCTTGTTGGTGGGGTGTGGGGTGTAGGGTGTGGGGTGTAGGGTTTTATTTCCCCCTTTCACTCCAATGGCTGGCACTTTCAGGCAATTTAATCCTTATTTTTGCCGTTTTTGAACCCTCAAAAATTAATTATGCAAGAGGTTTAATAAATACTCTGATTAAGCATAGAGGTGGGAAACATCGCTCGTCCATACTTTAAATTTTGTTAAATTTACTTGACCAAAAGAAGTTGTTAGGGAAGCATCGACGGCATCTAAGCCGCGAGTCATTAAAATCCGCCCGATTCTGGGGGTGTTATGACGAGCATCAAAGGTGTACCATTGATGGTCTAAATAAACTTCAAACCAAGCACTAAAATCCATCGGTAGAGGTTGGGGAGAAATACCGATATCTCCGAGATAGCCGGAGGCATAACGGGCGGGAATATTTAGGCAACGGCAAAAAGTCAAAGCTAGATGGTTAAAATCGCGACAAACCCCCGTTCTTTCCCGATAGACATCATAGGCGGTTTTCGTCACCCGCGCGTATTCGTAACCAAAACGAATGTGACTATGAACCCAATCACAAACCGCTTGTACCCTTGCCCAACCGGGGGGAGTTTGTCCGAAAAGTTCCCAGGCAATTTCCGAAAGCAAATCCACTTCACAATAACGGCTACTCATTAGGTAGGGAAAAACTTGGGTTGGTAACTCTGCTAGAGGAATTTCTTGGGCATTCCCATTAACGATATCGGGTTTCCATTCATTCTCGATAACCGCTTCATTGTGAATGCGAATCTGTCCGTCGGGTAAAATTAGACGACTGGTTCGATTACCGAAGCTATCTAAAAATTCTTCTATTTTTGTTGCCGGTTCCACCTGCAAATTTTCCGATTGTCTAACTTGATTTAAAATTGAGGGGTGTAGATAAAGTTTTAACAACATGACCACGGGTAAGGGGGCATCAAAGCCAAATTCATAACCAACATGGATTAACATTAGGACTCCTATCTAAATGAAATTTTGTCAGGATTGGTAGAGATGAAACGCCAATAATCGCCAGACTGAAAAAAGTTAGGCCTGACTACTTAGGGGCTGCTGAAAAAGTTTTTCGTGGGGGCAGGGTGTGGGGTGTGGGGTGTGGGGTGTGGGGTTTTACCCATTTTCAGGTGGTCAATTACCTAATTTTCAGGGAAAAAATCCCTAAATTTTCCCCCCAATCACT
>NZ_JAPZQM010000700.1:0-3723 GCF_027530565.1 Microcystis sp. LE19-10.1B
TATATAGAAAGGCATTTAGCGATTTTTGTCAATTGTTTTTTATCTAGAGCGAACTAATCAATTAAGTCTCTTGCCAGATAAGGATTTAGTCGATTTATGCCCCCCTATCGAACCATAACAAGTAACGAAGAGCCAGTTTTAAGTAATGAATTATGAATTATGAATGGAATTCGGAGGTGGCTTCGCCGCCGAGTCAAGCGCGGGGCGGAATTCGGAGTTCCGAGGCGCATTTGTAAGTCAACCAAATGTAGAGACTGTGATTAATTCCTGAATTAATCTACTAAATCATCAACCATCAATCATCAACGGTTAACTAAAAATGAAAATTGCTAACCCTCTTTATTACCCTTTAGCCGTTTTAGCAGGCGGGATCGTTTTAGTTGTTGGTGTTCGCTTTTTGGGATTATCTAATACTGTTACTTTACCAACAGCATTGGCGGTAACTGTAGTCGGCGCAACCGCCTTGAAAGCTAGAGAACCAGATGGGGAGAAACGGGTCAAACAACAATTACAACAGGAACTGCAAGTTATTCAAGGTTCGGCTCAAAGTTTAGCAGGAAAGGCAGAAGTTCTGCGTCAAGAAGCTAACCAATTATTAAGCAGCAGTTCAGTGCAAATGGACTTATTAATCGCCGTACAGCAAGCTTGCGATAGTGCTATTGAACTTCCCCCAAAAATAGAACAAATTGCTCAACGTTTGCCAGAAAGTGAATCCTTATTGTCAATCAATGAGTTACAACAGCAACTCTTGGAAGTTAAAAGTAAAATTCGTTCGAGTTTCGGTGTATCTCGTAAACAATTAGAACAGTTGCAAGCCAGTTTAGAACGGAATATTGAATTAGCACAACAAGGACAAGATACTCGTCAAGCAAAATTAACTAGCTTGTACACTGTGATTCAAGACTCGGCTGGGGTTCTGCAACAATTACAAAATAAATTGCGGACGGCTGACTTGACTAATTCGGAAGAACTTATAGAGTTAAGAAATTTGAGTGAAGAATTGAGTGGCTTTCAAGAAAATATTGATTTTATCATTTCTTGAACCTGACTAATAAATCAACTAAACTGGAAAAATCAACACCACAATACTACCCTGGAGATTGACGAGTAATGAACTTCTTAAAAACAGTTGCTTTATTAGCGTTATTAAGCAGCATCTTAGTTCTGACGGCTTATCTACTCATCGGCGGGATAATTGGTGCAGTTATCGGCTTAATCGTTGCTGCTGTAATTAACTTTAGTCTCTGGTTCTATTCCGACCAAGTTGTTTTAGCCGCTTTTGATGTTCGTCCTGCCAATTCTCAAGAAGAAGCTATACTCAAACCCATAGTTGAAGTGCTGTGCTACAGGGCAAATTTACCAGAACCTAAACTGTATATCATTCCTACTTCTTCTCCTAATGCTTTTGCTACTGGAAGGAATCCCCAACGGGGTGTTGTCTGCATTACAGAAGGGTTGATGAAACTGCTTCCTGAAGACGAATTAGAAGCCGTTATCGCCCACGAACTTAGCCACATTAAACACGGTGATGCCCTTACTGCTACAGTTGCTGTCACTATTTCTGTAGCAATTTCTCTCCTCACGGAAACAGGAATGACGGGAATGTTTGCCATGTTTAACTACCGCAACGCCAATCCCATCCGCCTAGCCGCCTTATTCCCTACCTTGCTACTTGCGCCCCTTACGGCTACCTTAACTCAATTAGCCATATCTCGAACGAGAGAGTATGCTGCTGATGCAGGTTCAGCAAGTTTAACCGGAAATCCTCGCGCCCTCGCTAACGCCTTAGAAAAATTAGAAAATAACAGCCAACAGCAGTCAATATCCACAGAAGAAAACCCAGCGTTAGCTCCCCTTCTAATTATTAATCCCTTCAAGGGTAAACTTGTCAATCGCTTATTTGCCACCCATCCTCCCACTAACAACCGCATTCAAGAATTACTCGCCATGCAACCAGGACTCTTAACGCCTCCCACTAGGAGAAACAGCCCTCAATCGAAACGCAGACGGGCAATAATTTCGGCTGCGATCGCCCTAATTGCTTTCGCTTTAGCTTATGCACCTCTTCCTGGCGTGCAGCAAAACCTTACCATCGTCAGTGGGACGGAACTTCAAGAACCATTGGCAGTCCTAGAGCCACAATTCGAGGCATCTCATCCCAACATTAACTTAGAACTGAAGTTTCAAGGCTCTCAGGACATAGTTAATAACTACATCGACCAGAAACATGACTTTACGCCTACTATCCTCATTCCAGCCAATGGGGAAATCTTAGAGGAGTTGCGCGATCGCCTGGCGGTACAGGGAGAAAGCAATCCCTTCTACGATACGCCCCAACCCATTGTCAAAACCTTCCTGGTGGGTATCGCTTGGCCCGAGAGAGGAAAGGTTATCTTCCCTGGGAGACGCTTTCAATGGCAAAGTGTAGAACGGGCCATGCAAAAGCGTAACTGGACTGCTATCGGCGGACAATCTACCTGGGGAAGCTTCGATTTTGTCATGACAGACCCTAGCCGTTCCAACAGTGGTCAGTTAACCTTAAGTTTGTGGTCCCAGTCCAATCTTGGCGGAAGTCCCCTAACTGGTACTAACTTGAATGGGCCGGGAATTCAATCTTTGTTTGCTCTGATTAAGCGTTCCGTCTATCAGCCGCCCCTTTCGAGTGACATTCTCTTGCAGGAATTTATTGCTCGCGGATCCAACGACGCTGATGTGGCGACTACCTACGAAAGTATCGCCCTCTATCGCTGGTCCCAAGCCCAAACTACCCAGGAAAAACCTTACCAAATCTACTATCTTGACCCGACTATTGAGACAGTAGCGACGGCGGCGATCGCACGGCGGGATGTGAATGAGGGACAAGCGAAAGCAGCCAGGGAGTTTGTCGCCTTTCTCAGACAGCCTTCCCAACAGGAAGTATTCGTCCGCTACGGGTTTCGCCCTGTGATAAGTGGCATAAACTTAGAATCAGTCTCCAACAGTCCCTGGAATCAGAATATTCCCGGTGTGCAGGTCAATCCTTCTGTACAATTTAGCCAGCCTCCTGATGCACAACTGAGGAAAGAAATTCAACGTTTATGGCAGCGAGTTAATTAATTTGAATCAATTGACATACTCCCACCGTCAAGCTACGCTGTGACAGGGGATTCTTTCCATATCACTAGACCTCTTGCATAAATCCGAAAACAAACGATAGAAACAATAATGGGAGGGACTTTCAGTTAATTATTTATTAGTAGTTGATAATCTTCAAAAATGTTGCTGTACAAGGATCGACTTAAGACTTTTGCAAGAGGTCTACTAAGTAGTCGTACAAAATTAATTTCCTAGTCGAGACAGGAGACTCCGAGACAGGAGACTCCGAGACGGGAGACTCCGAGACGGGATACAGCTATTAGGGATCGGATTTGAGTTTTCAGTTCACTGTTTACTGATCACAGCAGAAGTCTGACGGAGTAGTGGCTTAGATGTGTAATTAATTGTGCTTAGATACTTATCGGAAATTCCTTGTTCAACGAGACAGCTTAGATTCTCAATGTCTCCACTGAAAACCCAGAGGCCGGACTCTCCCCCCCCGATGTCGGGTAGGGCTGTTTCATTCTCCCATCAGAATATCAAAAGTAAAAGCGATCACTGTCAGGTAAAATGAGAAGTGAACGCGAACTTTTGAAAGATATGTTGAGCTTAATAGAAAAACTAAAACAAGTCAAGGACTTTCGGAAA
>NZ_JAPZQM010000741.1:0-2145 GCF_027530565.1 Microcystis sp. LE19-10.1B
AAGAATATGGTCAAAAACCCGAAATTATCTCAGGCAATATCTGACGTTAGTTGGGGAGAAATCCCTCGACAATTAGCCTATAAATGCCGTTGGTATGGGAGAAATTACATCGAAATAGATAGATGGTTTCCTAGCTCTAAAAGATGTAGTAATTGTGGGTATATTGCTGAGAAAATGCCGTTAAATGTTCGAGAATGGGACTGTCCAGACTGTGGGACTCACCATGACCGAGATATTAACGCTAGTAAAAATATTTTGGCCGCAGGGCTTGCGGTGTCAGTCCGGGTCGCGACCATAAGACCAGAACAGAGTGAATCTGTTAAGGCAGGTGCGGAACCCCGCAAGGGAAAGAAGCAGAAACCTAAATCGTGAGGTTTGGGAATCGCCGTCCGTTTTACGGCGGTGAGGATGTCAAGTTTTAACGATGCCATGAGTGCGTCGTGTTCCGCAGCTGTTATGCCAAGAGTTGCGGCCTCGTGCTGTAATTTTCTGGCAATAATAGATAAGCTGGGACGACCTACCATAAGGCTGACAATTTCATCATCTGGTATAAGTGCCAGTGCTTCCCTAATTTCTTTGGCTGTGCCTTGGATTACTGTTGCTTGTGTAGTCATGATTTTTGATCATTCTAGGGCGAATCCTAGCATAATTCACAATTTAAGAAATTTTTACATTTTGCTCCCTGATGGCTTACTCCCAATTACAGGGGCGATAGATGCGATCGCAACCATTCCTCCAAATCTTCGGGTTGGGTAAAATCTAACAAAGCTTCTCCTAAAGCTTCCAGTTGATTAATTGAGAGAGCTTGAATTTGCGATCGCCTTTCAGGAGTCACTTCACCGATCCGACGCGAGAGGAGCCGCAGGATGAGCGCAGATTCTCCTTCCTGACGACCTTCCTCGCGACCTTCCTCCTTGGCTTCACGATATACCCTTGTATCTGCCAATTGTAGTCCTAGCATCGCTTCCACCTCCTGCCGACTCAAGTTAGTAAATTTATACACCATAATTGTGGCAATCATTTCTATTATGGCGCGACCCGCTTCTGGATCTGCAATTTGCTGTTGAGTTCGTGCCAGTAAATAGCGGGCTTTTTCTGGTGCTTGGGTTTCTTCCACAGTGGTGAGTACCATCAAGGCAACCCCTAGGGGTAACTGCTGAATTTCCCCTAATTCTTTCAGATAAATTCGATGCACCTGCTCACAATTGAGGAGCGCTCGGTAGGGATGGGTGTTACTTTGTTCGGCTCTTCGGGAATTGTTATGCAAATAATTAACTTAAAATAAAATTCGATGAGAGTACCTAAGCTCAAAAGTAGCTGAAATTCATACAGGGAAGGACTTAAGGCATCAACAGGTTAATACCAAAAGATAGACAATCGAGTTAAGATTTGATATAATGGACAAAAACCCGAGTGTTTTACTTATGATACTTGACAAATTTTTGAACCTACAAGGAACCTGTATTCAAGGCTATCGACACCTAGAAAATATCGGTATATTTTGACGAATTGAATCAAAAAATAAAAAAGCAACCTGTCCTCGTTGTGGGTTAGAGAGCGATAAACTCCACCAAAATCATCGACATTTAGTCAAAGATTTACCGCTCTCAGGCTAACCAGTGTACCTACAAGTTAATCGTCGTCAATTTAAGTACGTTAATTGTCAGAAACCCTTTAGCAAAGAGTTAGATTTTGTCGCCAATGTCATCTAACCTGCTGCCTTTCGCTAACCACGAAAGTAAGCGAATTGCTTCTAGTGCATTACTTTTCCCTGACGCATTAGCACCGATTAAAAAGGTGATGGCTGCTAGAGACAAGGTTGCCTCCTGATAGCTTTTGAAATTCCGAAGAGTCAGGGATGTTAACATACTTTTAAATTAAGGTATTTAAAAACATCTAAAGTAAGGGGATTAAGGTTTTATCAGATTCTTTATTCCAGCTACGGCACAACCTAGCCCAGCTAGACCCAGTGTAGCACCTCCAAGATAAAGCGTGGGTTGTACGAAAAATGGCTCTTCGGTAATTGTTATGCAATGGACGGGGGTTATAAGGGATGGAACCCTTATATAGAAAGGCATTTAGCGATTTTTGTCAATTGTTTTTTATCTAGAGCGAACTAATCAATTAAGTCTCTTGCCAGATAAG
>NZ_JAPZQM010000248.1:0-15326 GCF_027530565.1 Microcystis sp. LE19-10.1B
GAGTGATCAGGGGGAAATTCAGGGACTTTTTCCCTGAAAATTAGGTAATTGACCCCCTCAAAATCGGTAAAACCCCACACCCCACACCCCACACCCTACACCCTGCCCCTAGGAAAAACTTTTTCAGCAAACCCTAATTAACTCTCCCTTGACCAATTCGTAACGATTACCATCGTCAGGTAACGCCATAAATTCTGCATCAGTCCATACTTTTGTCTCTGGAGTTTCAATCACAGTAGTTTCTCGAACAGACATAATTTATCCTCGGTAAATATTCACAAGTAAAACCCTTAAAGAATTTCCTGTAACATCCGATTGGCCTGGGAAGCGTAACCACCACCAAATAAATTAAAGTGATTGAGAATATGGTAGAGATTGTAAAGAGTTTTGCGCTGTTGATAACCAGCATCGAGGGGGAAAACATCGTTATAACCCCGATAAAAAGCCGCCGGAAAACCGCCAAAAAGTTCCGTCATGGCTAAATCTACCTCCCGGTCTCCCCAATAGGTGGCCGGGTCTAAAATTACTGGTTCCCCATCGACGGTAATTGCCGCATTTCCCGACCATAAATCACCGTGGACAAGGGAGGGATGGGGTTGATGCTGACTCAAAATCTCGCTAATAGCGGGAATAACTTGATCCTCGTCGGGAAAATTGCCGCCGCGCTCCTTCGCAAGTCTTAATTGATAGCCAATACGCTGATGAGCGAAAAAATCCGCCCAATTGTTACTAATAGTATTAATCTGGGGAGTAGAACCAATGGTATTATTACAATGCCAACCAAAGCGATCGGACAGGGAAACTTGATGTAAACGAGCTAAATTTTGCCCCATTTTTTCCCAGCTTTGGCTATTGCCACCGCCGAATTCTAGCCACTCTAGCACTAAATAACTAGATTTCTCGGCAATTCCCCAACAAATTGGCTCCGGAACCCTGATAGTCTTGGTAGCGTGAATTTGCTTTAATCCTAAAGCTTCGGCGGCAAACATGGCCTCTTGGTTCGCTTGGTTAATCTTAACGAAATAAATTAAACCATTGCCACTGACCGCATAACCCTGATTGATGCAGCCACCACTAACGGGATGACTTTTCTCAATTTCAAAAGGTTTTTCCGTGGTTTGGGTAATATGTCGAGCAATTTGAGTCCACATGGTTTATCAGTTATCAGTTATCAGTTATCAGTTATCAGTTATCAGATGTAAGTTTTAAGTTAATTAGTTATTTAGTTATCAGATGTAAGTTAATTAGGTTCTTCGGTTTTTGTTATGCAATGGACGGGGGTTATAAGGGATGGAACCCTTATATAGAAAGGCATTTGGCGATTTTTGTCAATTATTTTTTATCTAGAGCGAACTAATCAATTAAGTCTCTTGCCAGATAAGGATTTAGTCGATTTATGCCCCCCTATCGAACCATACTAAGTAACGAAGAACCGTTAATTAGTTATTTAGTTATTTATTTATCTTCATCTTTATCCCTGATTACTGATTACTGTTCACTGATTACTGAATTGGTCTTACCACAACCACACCGTAAGCGTTAGGATTTAAATACTCTTGACAGGCATTTTGAATATCCTCTAAAGTGAGGGCTTCAATGTGTTGGGGATAACAAAAAGCCGGTTGTAAATCACCGATCTGAGTATGATAATAACCGTAAAGGTTGGCCCGATCGCTCGGTCTTTCACTGCTAAAAATAAACCGATTGGCCACTTGGGTTTTAACTCGTTCCAGTTCAGAAACTGTCACAGCTTCCTGTTGAATTTGTCCAATCTGTGCTAATGTCTCCCGTTCCACTTGCTCGATATTTTCCGAGGCTAATTGGGCCGACACGGAAAACACTCCTTGCACTGCTTGGGACATATTACTGGCAGTTATTTGGGAAACTAAGCCCTTTTCTTGGCGCAGAGATTGAAATAATCGCGATACCTTGCCCTGACCGAGAATAGCCGCTAAAACATCGAGAGGATAGGTTTTTTCTAAGTCTCTCAACCCCGGCACTTTCCAAAATAGGATTAAGCGGGCCTGCTGCAAATTTTCATCCTCGTATTCTTGACGGATAATCTCGTTAAAAGGAGCTTCGGGCTGTAGATTAGCGATAGGATGAGAAATAAGCCCAGAATTGCCCTTACTGCCTAAAGTATCTAAAGAATCGCTCACAATAGCCATTAAATCATCTACAGGCAAATTACCCACCACCGCCACCGTCATCCATTCGGGACGATACCAAGTCCGATGAAAATCGCGCATTTGTTGAGCAGTAAGATTTTCAATCACTGCCATCGGACCCAACACCGGACGACGATAGGGTAAAACTTGAAAACAAGTCTCCATGGTGCGATAAAAAGTGCGACGACGGGGATTATCCTGAGAACGACGAATTTCTTCTAAAATAACCTGTCTTTCCCGCTCAAAAGCTTCATCGGGGATTAAAGCTTCTAAAACCACTTCTAGCTGCAGCGGGGCCAGATGGGCGAAGTCCTGCGGGGCAGTGGTAATGTAATAATGGGTGTATTCTTGGCTAGTAGCGGCATTAGTCACCGCTCCCCTTGATTCGATCGCCCGTTCAAATTCACCACTGTCTAAGTTACGGGTTCCCTTAAAAACCATGTGTTCGAGAAAATGAGCCATCCCATTGATCTGATCCGATTCTAAGGCCGAGCCGACCTGCAGCCAGACATTGAGATTAACCGCTTCTACCGGTTGACTTTCGGCAATAATCGTTAAACCATTGGCAAGACGGTGCAGAATCGGAGTGTTAAGCGTGGCAGGTTTCCCTAGGATAGCCGTCATTCTTTATTAGTCCTCGGTGATCACTCTGGCAAAAATTGTCACTTTTCCCTATTGTAGTCCCAGACTTTCACGGAGCCAACAAGATCAGGTGTTGGCCAGCAATTACAAATTCAGAATGTAGCAAAATTGATCGAGGTAGGGTGTCGCTAGCGCCAGTGAACGCACCGTTAATGGAGGCTGCCGGGATATTCATTCCAAGAAATCGCTTTAGTCAATCAGGGGGTTGACCGTCATTTAAATTTCTAAAATATAAAGTTTTGTGACAACTTGAGACGATCGCAGGAGTTGGTTGTGATTTCTTTTATGAAAGCAGTTGAGAACATCATCTATGCCGTTAACCCAACCCTGTTTCTCCTCTTCTGAAGTTCGTCTGAATTCCATGGTCTCCCATCGCGATCGCGGAACTTCCCTGAAGCAAACCGATGATGATGACCTGCAATACCTCGCCCTGCAAGCGCGTTCCTATACTGGGACAGTGGGTTTGCAGCAGCAAGCCGCGATCGCTCGGTTACTTGATGCTCTGCGATTTTCGGGTCGGCTACGGGGTCGAGGTCATTATTCGGTAGAGGTCTATGAGGATGCGGTTAATCGAACGTTATGTTGGGTTGCTTTCCACCTCGACCAGTTCGATCCTGACCGGGGCAGTTTTCTGGCTTGGGTCAACTATCGGCTGGATATTCTGTTGCGAGAGGCGTATGCGGAAACGCTTGACCCGCTGGTCAGGGCGCAGAAGCAGCAATTGATTCGTCGCAAGTACCAACTGACGGCAATGGTTAGTCTAGTCGCTAAGGTTGGGCTGGGTTTCTGGTTAAGGTTACAGGTTAAAGGGATCGCGATTGATGAACAAAGTTTTGTCTGGTTGGCGGTTCTCTGTCGGTTATCTGGGCTAAGAAAGGCTAATCGGGCTTTGGGCGATCGCGTTTTTCTGGATCTGGCAAGGGCAACGTTATCGGTATCGCCTTTACAGCAGGTGAGCGGTGAGTCTGTTGTCTTTGAGAATTTGGCTCAACCAGTGGAGCAGCTTTGTTTGTCGGAGTTGATCGCTGAGTATATTGAGTCTGATCCGGAGTTGTTGTCTCGCCCTCATGTCCATAATTGCCCGAAGGCGACTTTGAAGGCAATTTTGAGGGCGCGATTGGAGGCGCGATCTTGGCAGGAGATCGCGGATTCTTTTAGTTTGACTGTGGCAGTGGTGAAGAATTTTTTCTCGCGCCAGATGAAGACGGTTGCGCCTTTAATTGGACAGGAAATTCTGTCTTATTTGTAGTTTTTTAAGGAGGTGAATAGCTTTTGAAAAACTCACTGGCTGAGTTTGCAGGGATTCTTGTGGAAAATTCAAGCTTCCAATGGGGGGAAATCAAGATAATGCCGACACGAATTAATCATAGTTCTGTATTTTTGATTGCTCTAGGAAGGGAAGCCCATGAAATCGCGGATTATTTTTGTCAACAACATTCGGATTTTGCTCTAGCAGAACAGGTCTATCTCAATACTTTGGCTGTGTATGCGGTCAACTGTTGCTTACGGTCTCTGGGTATTGCCACAGATTTGGAAGCGAGTGATAGCTGGAATCCTATCATGCAATCCCGTTTAGCTGTAGCGGATTTGGTGGTGAAAGGTAAGGGAAAAGTAGAATGTTGTCCTGTGATGCCGGGTGAGGATTTTATTGAGATTTCTGAGGAGGTTTTATCGGATAGAATTGGTTATCTATTTGTTGAGATTAATGCTGAGATGTCTGAGGGAAAGGTGTTGGGTTTTTTGGAGAAAGTCAATGAAACTAAGTTAAGTTTTTTGACATTGCTTTCTCTGGATGATTTGCCAGCATATCTGGAGAAAATCAGTCCTCTACAATTAAGGTCTCAAATTTAATTAGGGCTGAGTTTTTTGAAGAGTAATCTGTTTCAGTTCGATTGTTAAAGTTTTGAAGTAATCAAATTAAGGAGAAAATTCATCATGAATCGTCTAATTTTTCATGCATCAATTACAACAGTTACTGGTGCTGTGCTATTATCTTTCATCGGAATAAATTCTGCTCAGGCAATCACACTTACTACATTTTCACCCATCGGTTTTAGTGACGCAATCGCTGGAATCACAGGATTTCAGATTGAAGATTTTGAGGACACAACCTTAATTCCCGGATTATCAGTGGAATGGGCATCTCCCAATCTTGGACCGGTTAATATTTTACCTGACGTGGTCAGTATAGGTGATGCTTCTTATTTGGTAAATGATGCTTGGGATGGTATTAGTTTTTTGACAAACAGCAGGCAAGGATTTGTTAGCTTGTCTGCTGTTACATCTCTAAAATTTTCTAACAGTCTTACTTCGGTTGGAATTGGAGTTTCCAACTTAAACTTTAATGCAAATTTATTAGTTAATGGTTCATTTTTTCGTTCTTTCAGTTCTTTTAATCCATCTCCAATTCTAGGTACAGGAATTAAGAGTATTTATCTAAGAATTGATGCTGAAGCTGGAGAAACTATCAACTCTATTGGTATTGCTGCTGGTAGCGGTGCAGACTTTATTGTATTTGATCGCCTGGCAATAAAATCTGCCGCACAGCCTCCACAGACTGTCCCTGAACCCTCTAATATCTTTGGTTTAGGCTTGCTCGGACTAGGTTTAGCCGCAATAAAAGTAAAAGGTATCCTATCAAAAAAAGCAAAGTCACCAACAGATAACCCCCAAGAACCAGACAGCTAACTGGGATCAATTGCAGTAGGATAAATTAATCTATCCTACTGCATAATCGGTCAATTGACGAAGTACAGGAGGATGAAAGCCAATGACAATATCTTTTTTAGGAACACCTAGTCTAACTAAATCTTCAGCAATATCTTGTTCTGTCATATTCCATTGAATCCAAATTTTATCAGACTTGAGGTCAATATGAATAAGACAATAATGTACATACTTTTCGCCTTCCCACCCAAAAGTAACGACCTGATAATGTTCTTTTTGTTCATCAAAAATAGCTTGAATCTCCAAATCATTACAAGTGGGTTTATATTGAGTATATTCCGAAAGAATACTTTTGACTAATTGACGATATTTTGCTAACTTATCCATGTTAAGATTACCTCCTGACTTGGCGAAAAAATGATTAATTTTAAATGGTTTTCTCTAATCATCAATTGGGTAAAATCTAAAGAGAAAAAAGTGTCGTAAGTAAAACTAGGAATCTAAAAACAAGACTCTATCTGGATCTTTTCTCTTTAAAACCGCCCGATAATTAAGAAATTGTCCTAGAGCAGTATGAAATTCTGAGATCGCTGAAGACCCCTCTAAAAAACTTTTAATTTCTACGGCAATCTTTTGATGATCTTTAGTCGCAGCAATCAGCTTTTCTGCGCCTAAATCGACAGCCATATTCACCCCTCCAAAACTTATCGTATAAAGGTCATGAGTAATTAACCAATTATCTTTGATCAAAGCATTTTTGGCTGCTTGATAAACTAAATCTTTAGCCAATTTTACCTTTCTCCTGATTTGATAGGTTATCTTTCCCTGTTTTGAGGTGCGGCTTGAGCAACAAGGACAACTAATTTTCTCTGAACTATAGTACTGAGTCCCATCTAGGGCGACGAGTAAGTTGCCATCCAACGCCTCAAACCCCCTCAAATAGCCTGGCTCCTCCAGCCCTTGATCAATCCATTTGAACAGGGGAAAAAGATGCTTTGCGGCTATTCCATCGAGGATGTTCCGCATCTGCTCTACTGTCGGGATATTGACCAAACCAAACAGACTTTGAGCATTATCTCGTCCACAACGACTATTAAGTTGACGCTGATATTCTAGAAATGATTCATTCTGGCGAAAAAAGGCGGCGAATGCCCCTAATATTGCGTCTTTCAGACTGTAGCGGGTAGCATTGCTGGCACTTCGAGGCTCAGTTATCCCAGCGATAACTAGCTGGAAATAGCTCAGCATCCCCAGAAAACCCAGTTGTTTGACTTCCATTCCCCCGAAACCCACTGTTCAAACCCTTCACTCCATTTTGAAAGGCAAGAGTAAGACGGGTTCTGTATTCTGTGCTACCGTTTGCCTTTGGAATTGCTGGTTGTTGGCAGGAGATGTTGAATAAATTCTGAGATTCTGTTACAAAGGTAACAGAATCTCAGAATGAAACCTTATGGCAGGCATCAAGGCTACTTTTACGTCCACAGATTGTGCCTTTCATATTGAAGGCTACGAAAAGATTGATTTCAGTTTGCTCTATGTAAACGGTGCTTTCAAAATTGGGAATCCCGAAATTGCCGAAAGTTATGCACCATTCAGACGCTGCTTGATGGTGATTGATCAAACTGTTTACGGTTTGTATCGCCAGCAGATCGTTCGGTACTTCGCTCACTATCAAATCGATTTGACTGTTTTTCAAGTCAGTATCAAAGAGCCTGAAAAGACTCTGAGAACTTTCGAGAAGATTGTCGATGCGTTTGCCGACTTTGGACTGGTGCGTAAGGAGCCTGTTTTGGTTGTGGGTGGCGGACTCACGACCGATGTTGCTGGGTTCGCTTGTTCTGCCTATCGTCGCAAAACCAACTACATTCGCGTGCCCACAAGCTTGATTGGCTTGATTGATGCTAGCGTGGCGATTAAGGTTGCTGTCAATCACGGCAAACTAAAGAATCGTCTTGGTGCGTATCATGCCTCTCAAAAGGTGATTCTTGATTTCTCATTTTTGGGAACTTTGCCGATCGATCAAATTCGCAACGGAATGGCAGAGTTAATCAAGATTGCAGTTGTGGGCAATCAAGAAATCTTTGAGCTGCTAGAAGAACATGGTGCGGCATTGCTGCACAGCCGTTTTGGCTATCTGAATGGCACCCCTGAGTTGCAAGCTGTGGGGCACCGTCTGACTTACAAGGCAATTCAAGTCATGTTAGAGCTAGAGGTGCCCAACCTGCATGAGCTAGATTTGGATCGAGTGATTGCTTACGGTCATACCTGGAGTCCGACGCTAGAATTAACGCCAGAACCACCGATGTTGCACGGTCATAGCGTCAACATTGATATGGCATTTACGGCGACAATCGCCCAGTTGCGCGGCTATATTTCGGTTGAAGACCGCAATCGCATTTTAGGCTTAATGAGCCGATTGGGGCTGGCGATCGATAGCCCCTATCTCACCCCAGAACTCCTGTGGAAAGCGACCGAAGCAATTACGCGGACTCGCGATGGGTTGCAGCGAGCAGCGGCTCCCCGCCCGATTGGGCAATGCGTGTTTATGAACGACCTAACGCGATCTGAGTTGGACAATGCCTTAGGGGTTCACCGAGCGATCGCTCAAAACTATCCTCGTCAGGGCAATGGTGAGGATATGTACGTGCGCCTCGAGCCAGCCTTAGAGGGAGCAGGCGTATGAGACCCGTTACGCCCGTTGGAATTATCTCAGCGAAGTTAGCAGCCTTGGTCGGTCGCGCCGAGTCGATCGATGGGCTTGATCCGGTTTTCAAAGCTGAATTGCAGCAAGTCTGTGCCCTAGCTTGCGGACTCGACCCGTATTTGGATGTTTGTACGACACCCGAATCGCCTGCCTTGGCTGCCTTGGTGCAACGGACTCAAGCGGAGGACTGGAGCAAGCGATTTACGGATGGTGAAACAGTGCGCCAGCTAGAGCAGGAAATGCTCTCTGGGCATGTGGAAGGTCAAATGCTCAAATTTCTGGTGCATTTGACGCAAGCGCAACGGGTGCTAGAGATTGGCATGTTTACGGGCTATTCGGCTCTAGCGATGGCAGAGGCATTGCCCAGCGATGGACAGGTCGTGGCTTGTGAAGTTGATGCTTATGTGGCTGAATTTGCGCGGCAGTGTTTTAACGAGTCGACGGCCGGACACAAAATCGTAGTCAAGGTTGCGCCTGCTCTTGAAACCCTGAAGCAGCTTGCAGAGGCAGGAGAGGTGTTCGATCTAGTCTTTATTGATGCCGATAAAGCAGGTTACATCGACTACCTCAATCTGCTCCTGACTACCTCGCTGTTAGCTCCAAACGGGTTAATCTGTGCGGACAATACTTTGATGCAGGGGCAGCCCTATCTCTCGGAAACGCCTACGCCCAATGGCAAGGCGATCGCACAGTTCAACCAAACCCTGAGCCACGATCCACGAGTTGAGCAAGTCCTGCTACCTCTGCGAGACGGCTTGACCTTGATTCGGCGTATGTAGTCCATTAATCCGCCCACTTAAACCTATGATAAAAACCGCTCCCGTTAAGCTTCTCTCTGAGCCAGCGGTCAGTGCGGGCAGCATCGGGGTGAGATCGCGCTTAAAAACCCTTGCCACTCTTACTTTGCTGCTGCTGGCATTGCCGTTCAACCTTACCCTCGTGTCGATTGCTTTGCTGAGATCGCTAGTTCTTCGCCCGGCGCGATCAACCACAGTAAATCCGCAAACGGTTCTCATTAGCGGCGGCAAGATGACTAAAGCCTTGCAGCTTGCGCGATCATTTCACAAAGCAGGGCACCGAGTCATCCTAGTGGAGATGCACAAGTACTGGTTAACCGGACACCGCTTTTCTCGGTGCGTTGATCGGTTCTACACCATACCAAAACCGCAATCGTCCCAGTATGCTCAGGCATTACTGGAGATTGTGCAAAAAGAAAAGGTTACTGTTTACGTTCCCGTTTGTAGCCCCGTTGCCAGTTATTATGATGCGCTCATTGCCGAAATGCTGGCGCCCCATTGCACCGTCATGCATGTGGATGTGGAGAGGCTCAAGCAACTGGATGATAAGTACGCCTTTGCGATCGCCGCTGGAACCCTAGGGTTAAGCGTGCCAAAATCCCATCGCATCACCCATCCTCAGCAGGTGATTGACTTTGATTTTAGTAAGGCAAAGCGTCCCTATATCCTCAAAAGCATTCCTTACGATTCAGTGCGGCGATTGGAGCTGACGCAGTTGCCCCTACGAGATGCTGAGGAAACGGCGACTTTTCTGCGAGCGCTACCCATTTCTGAAGCAAATCCCTGGATTATGCAGGAGTATATTCCAGGGCAAGAATATTGTACCCATAGTACTGTTCGTCAAGGACACGTGCAGCTGCACTGCTGCTGCAAGTCTTCAGCGTTTCAGGTCAACTACGAACACGTTGATCATTCTGAGATTGAACGGTGGATTCTCGCCTTTGTCAAGGGGCTGAACCTTACGGGACAAGTGTCTTTCGACTTCATTCAGGCAGCAGATGATGGACAGGTTTATGCGATCGAATGCAATCCGCGCACACACTCTGCCATCACGATGTTCTACAACCATCCTGATGTAGCACAGGCTTATCTAAATCTACATCCACTCCCCCAGATGGCTCAGCCACTTGCCTCTAGCCGCCCAACCTATTGGACTTATCACGAAGTTTGGAGATTGCTAACCCAGCTACTTTCTCCAAAGATGCTCAGGCAACGATTACAGATTCTCGTCAACGGCAAAGATGCCATCTTTGAGTGGGACGATCCCCTCCCTTTTTTAATGGTGCATCATTGGCAGATTCCGCTATTACTGCTGGGAAGTTTTCGGCGCGGCAGTGAATGGATTCGGATTGACTTCAACATTGGCAAGCTTGTTGAACTGGGAGGAGACTAGAGCATGGAAAAATTGCAGATTTTGCATCTAGTTGGCTCTGCTGTGAGCGATTTTTACTGTGAGTTGTCGCAACTCTATGCCCAAGATTGTCTACAAAATACGGCGAATCCAGACCTCTATGAGTTCCACATTGCCTACGTGTCGCCAGATTTGAGGTGGCGGTTTCCCAAATCTTTAGACAATGCCGAGATCGCCCAGACTCCCTCAGTTTCAGTCCCTGAAGCGGTCGCGGTTTTAATTCAACTTCAGATCGATGTGATGGTGCCCCAAATGTTCTGCCTGCCCGGAATGACTCAGTACCGTGCGCTATTCGATCTGCTCAAAATTCCGTATGTGGGAAATTCGGCTGAGCTAATGGCGTTAGCGGCAGATAAGGCAAAGGCGAAAGCGGTTGTCTCCGCAGCCGGGGTGACCGTGCCCGCTGGCAAGGTTCTGCATCGAGGCGATTGCTTATCTGTATCCCGTCCGTCGATTATTAAGCCGAACCATTCCGATAATTCATTGGGTTTGAGTTTAGTTACCGAGACAACCGATGGAGATGCTGCTTTAGCAACTGCCTTTGAGTATGCAGATGAAGTCTTAGTTGAGGAGTTTATCGAACTGGGTCGAGAAGTTCGCTGTGGTGTGATTGTGCAAGCGGGCGAGTTAGTTTGCTTGCCGCTAGAAGAGTACGCCGTGAATCCCGAAACTCATCCGATTCGGACTTATGCAGATAAACTCAAGCAAAATCAAGATGGTAGTTTGGATTGTGCTGCTAAAGAGAAAACCAAGGCGTGGATTGTTGATCCTAGGGATCCAGTGACTCAGCGAGTTTGGGCGCTCGCAAAACAATGTCACGTTGCTTTGGGCTGTCGGCATTACAGTTTGTTTGATTTTCGGATCGATCCACACGGACAGCCGTGGTTTTTAGAAGCAGGTTTGTATTGTTCGTTTGCTCAGAAAAGCGTCATTCCAATGATGGCTCAGGCTGCTGGAATTTCATTGACAGACCTGTTTCAAAATATGGTGCAGATGGCAGTGGCGGGAGAGGCTGCCTCTTTGGGCGATCGCCCAAAGAGCGCGCAGATTGACACAAAAGCCGAAACTTATTCTTAGCAGGACATTCGGGTTGCCGAAATAGCCATGAAATTTTCAAAGCATTGCCAAGCAAGCGTTTCAAACTTCTTTTAGCTGAACTTCCCCCATACGGATCTACTGGGAATTGCTGGGTTTTGGCAGGCTTTTTGGCTGTGATCGGTAAAAAGTAACCTGAAAACTCAAATCTGATAACTGATCACTGATCACTGAATCTCCCCTCTTGCCTCTGAGAAAAAAAAATGCTATGATGAAAACAAATCGGGCTTCTACGTTGGTGACTGCCTTTCAAGTTTTTTGATCTATGCTTGATTGTGATAAGGGAGCAAATAACCAATTCGTGTGGTAGTAAACCGAGCTTGTACTCGGAAACAGAAACGCGTAATATAAGTTCCCACCTGGTTAACCCAGGTCATAAACTTAGGTAAAACGGCGTAGCGGTCTTTTCAAGTTTTTCGAGCATGTATAGGTCAAATTCTGGGCATAAGCACTGTAAGCTGTACTGAATTTCAACTCCGTATTGGAAATTTTAGTACAAATGCTCAAACTGCCTCTCCCTGCTCCCCTGCAATCTTAACGAGTAATTTAGATAGTCAAGAGCTTAAGTAGGGAGGCAAATTATTTGTAGGATGGGTTAGCGGTAGCGTAACATGAGCAGGCGTTGGGTTTCATGCTTCAACCCAACCTACGTTCTGTTGACTCTTGCAAGAGTGCAAGAGTGCCTCATCTCAACAAGCAATTTAAATGCGCGGGCAGCTTATCTATATTTTTTTCTAGGTTAAAGACTGCTGTTTTCGGTAACGCTCGTCACCGCTAAATTGTGACAATCCGGACTACACTAGGGAAAAATTTATGAATTATTGTTAAGCAATGACTGAAAAACAGCCAAGAGTTGTTATCATCGGCGGCGGATTTGCGGGTTTATACACGGCCAAAGCCCTAAAAAACGCCCCCGTTCATGTTACCCTCATCGATAAGCGAAATTTCCATCTTTTTCAGCCCCTCCTCTATCAAGTCGCTACTGGGGCGCTGTCTCCGGCCGATATCTCCTCACCTTTGCGCTTAATCCTACGGGGTCATGACAATACAGATATTCTCCTCGATCATGCCATAGATATAGATCCAGTTAAGGGAGAAGTGATCTTGAAAGATCACCCGCCGATCGCCTACGATCAGTTAGTCATTGCCACGGGAGTCAGTCATCACTATTTTGGCAATGATCAATGGCAGCCCTACGCTCCCGGGTTAAAAACCATTGAAGACGCAGTAGAAATGCGTCGTCGCATCTATCTCGCTTTCGAGAAGGCCGAGAAAGAAATCGATGCCGAAAAGCGGCAAGCTTTATTAACTTTTGTTATTGTCGGAGGCGGACCGACGGGGGTAGAATTAGCAGGAGCGATCGCTGAAATTGCCCACGGTGCGCTTAGGTCTGATTTCCACCAGATTAACCCCACAGAAGCGAAAATTTTGCTCTTAGAAGGGATGGATCGAGTATTACCCCCATATTCACCCGATTTATCCGCTAAAGCTGCCGCTTCTCTCACAAAATTAGGGGTGACAGTGCAAACTAACAGCATCGTTACCAATATTGTTGAAGGTTGTGTCAGCGTCCGTCAGGGAGAAAAAACCACAGAAATCGCTGCCGAGACAATTTTATGGGCAGCGGGGGTAAAAGCATCGAGAATGGGGCGAATTTTGGCCGAAAGAACTGGGGTAAATCTCGATCGCGTCGGTCGGGTAATCGTCGAACCGGATTTAAGTATCGCTGGTTATGCCAATATTTTTGTGATCGGGGATCTGGCTAATTTTGCCCATCAGGGAGATAAACCTTTACCCGGAATTGCCCCCGTGGCCATGCAGGAGGGCGAATATCTGGCCAATTTATTAATTTCTCGCCTAAAAGGGCAAACTATTCAACCTTTTCATTATATCGATCGAGGTAGTCTGGCAGTGATCGGCCAAAATGCGGCCGTGGTTGATTTGGGATTTGTCAAGTTTTCTGGGTTCATCGCTTGGTTAGTCTGGGTTTGGGCCCATATTTACTATCTGATCGAATTTGATAATAAATTAGTGGTGATGGTGCAATGGGGTTGGAATTATTTTACCCGCGGTCGTGGCGCTCGTTTGATTACGGGAGAGGGGCAGAATTTAGCCTCGGGACAATTGCCGCAAAATAACAGCCAAAATAATAATAATCTCGCCGTTTCTAACCAGACGGAAACTCTCTCTCCACCGATTGTGAAAGTGTGAAAAAAATAGCCGTGATTATCTAGTTATCAGTTAGCCGGTAAGAACAATCGATCATGAAAATAGAACATCCTAACAGTCTGGAAATTACCCCAGAGGAAAGCCAAGAATTAGAATATTTACGAGTTACAATTGAACGAGCGATCAAAGATGGTGTGATCACAAGAATAGAATTTGAATCGATTAAAATGATCATGTTTTCTAACAAGAAAAACAATCCCGACCAAATCCTTCGTCAGGTGACACTCTATCGCAAGTTAGTCGTTGAAAAACTGAATAATAGCGAACTAATTTTTGAATCTCCTCAATAGGGCGAAATGCTGTTGTAAGCTGCCCGCGCATTTAAATTGCTTGTTGAGATAGGGTGCATCTCACATTTGCAGGAATACCGACAATCAGCAATTGTCCGTGACTCTTAGATGATGACAAATGTATCAGCAGCTGCGTGTAAGCATCCCACCGAAAAGCTAATGCGCGGGTAGGGTTGATTCATTTAAATTAAGTACAGCTGATTTTGAGTCAATAAATTTGACTGAAGATTCTCAAGTTTATCTTTTTCTAACCAAAAGAGTTAGTCACAATAATTAATTTTTAATTCTCTGCCAATATTTGTTATGAAGAGATTGATAAAGCTTGTTTCCAAGCCACTAAAAGCCTATCTCTCTTGAAATTGTCTGAGAGTACATCCTGTTAATTTCGCTAATTTTTCTGCTTCTTACGTCGATAAAACTATCAGTTTTTCCCAACGTTCAGCTAACCACCTCTGTCCCTCAGTTATTGAGAGAAAACCCAAGGGAAAAGATTCAATCCTATAGTTGTGAGAATTGACCAATTGCTGGCCGCTTGAAAATCACTGATCTCGCTTTTATCTTCCTCAAAAATTACATCTTTTACCCAATGTAACTGATTTTCTATTTTCCAATGTCATCGAATAATTTTAGCAAATACTTGGGCGGATTCGGTTAGGCTACTGATATAGTAAGCTGTTTCTTCATACGTTTTATCCCCGCGACTACCCCTTCTTTCTACTTTAAAATTATGCGCGGATTTTCAAACCCTTGTCTTTCATTTTTCCTCACTTTAAAAACTTCTATTTTTCTTGATAAGTGGGTGGGTGGAATTAAATATAAGATGAACGTAGGTTGGGTTGAAGCATGAAACCCAACGGCCGCTCATGTTACGCTACCGCTAACCCATCCTACAAATAATTGTGCCTCCCTACTTATTTTTCGTCCATGACTATTATCTTGTTCAAGAAAGCAACTTTCTGCCTTTGAGGAATTACTCAGGTCTTGTATTCACTGATCAAGATTTTTCTGATTTCCTTTAACGGTGATAACATAATCATTTTTACTCTTGGCTATTAAGCTGATTGTTTTTTTCTGGCAGTGTAAAGCATCGCCAGTAAAAACTTTATTTTGGAGAGAGCAATCTTCAATTATAGCTTGACCTTCGTCGATTTCAGACCCTTTTTTGTTTTCGATTCTTTTTATGTGTAATACTAAGCCACTTTCTTGACTAAACAATGAGACAAACATGATAAAATTTTGTTGTTCATTATTAGGATTCTTTAGGGTGTTTTTGAGACTTTTTCCATCCATCCCTAGCCAATTTATGTCATCTCTTTGTCCATA
>NZ_JAPZQM010000009.1:0-14355 GCF_027530565.1 Microcystis sp. LE19-10.1B
TCCTTATCTGGCAAGAGATTTAATTGATTAGTTCGCTCTAGATCGCAAACAATTGACAAAAATCGCGGTAATGTCTGTCTCTATAAGGGTTTCATTCCTTATAACCCCCATCCATTGCATAACACAAACCGAAGAGCCGAAAAAGTTTGTTGGTGGGGTTAGGAGTCAGGAGCCGGTCGTCAGGAGTCAGTAGCCGGTCGTTTCAGGCGTTGTTGCCCACTTCATTTTGTACCAGTTTATGTACTATGAGGAAAATAATGCAAGGTTTTTGAATGTCCCAATCCTATTTTCTTGCACTAACATCAGATTTTAACAGGTCAAAAGCCTTATTTTCAAAGGGTTTTACCATTATTCAGCAAGTCCTTATTAGTTTAAAGCAGTTATCTTGATAGTGAGGTACGAAGTCTCTGGTTTTAGGGAACTCTGGAACAGGCAATGGGAACAGTAGCTAGTCCTATTGGCATTAGTTTTGTGTAGTGATTAACTGACGGTGATAATCGCCCCATAACCGGGCTGCCTGTTGACTACTGCCGGAAGTGGGAGAATTATTATCATTCCCTAACCAAATGCCTGTCACCCAGTCGCGACGGGGAAGATAGCCGATAAACCAGAGATCCACATAATTATTAGTAGTTCCCGTTTTACCCGCTTCTCCCATGCCAATACTGGCAGCGCCGCCTGTCCCATTAGTTATCACCCCCCGCAATAAACTATTCATCGTTTCGGCGGTTTTAGGGGAAATTACCTGCTGATTTCTCTCGCTATCCTTGCCATAGTCATAAATAACCCGACAGGTACTCAAATCCTCCACATTTTTACAGTCGGAAGCGTCGAGAATGCGTTTAATGGCGTGGGGACGATTCCAGCGCCCGCCATGGTCAAAAACCCCATAAGCGCCGGTCATTTCTAAGACATTTACCTCGCTTTGCCCTAAAATTAGCCCCGGTACGGGATTTAAAGGTGATTTTACCCCCAAAAGTTCCGCCACATTGACCACATTACTTAATCCTGCCTCGCGAGCAATGCGAAGGGCGACACTATTTTCCGATCGCGCTAAACCTTGAAACATATTGACCCCCCCGCTACTGCGTTCACAGGGAGAATAGGCTTGTCCTTGCCAAGAGAGTCCAGCGCAGGTATAGGTTTTATAGGGCGATATTCCCTGTTCTAGGGCGGCAGCATAAGCAAATACCTTAAAAGTGGAACCGGGTTGACGTTTAGCTTGGATAGCGCGGTTAAATTGGCTTTTTTGATAATCAACTCCCCCGACTAAAGCGAGAATTTCCCCAGTTTGACTGTTTAGGGTAACTAAAGCCCCTTGGGAGTATCGATAGCGGGGTCCTTGCTTTAAGACATTATTTTTTAAGCTTTTTTCTGCGATCGCTTGCAGCCGGCGGTCTAAACTGGTTTCAACGATAAAATTGCCCTCTTTGGCCACTTCTTCCCCTAAAAGGTCCTGTAATTCCTCGAAAACGTAACTATAAAAATATGGTGCAATCGTACTAGATAGGGATTTTTTGGCTTGGGGACTGATTTCAATGCGGGATCTGCGAGCGCTGGCGGCCGCTTCCGGGGAAATCATGCCTAATTGAGCCATGCGATCGATGACACGATTGCGTAATTGTACGGAAGTGTCGTAATCTTGAATGGGATTAAATCGATTCGGGGCGGGTAACATAGCCACAAGAGTAGCAGCCTCGGAGATATCTAAATCTCTAGCGGATTTATCGAAATAAAAGCGGGCTGCGTCTTCAAAACCGTAACCGGCCAGACCGAGATAAACTCGATTGAGATAGGTTTTGAGAATTGTATCCTTACTATAGACCGCTTCTAATTGTAAAGCGACCACAGCCTCCCGGAGTTTGCGATCGGCAGTATTTTGGCGACCGACTTCGGGGAATAAACTACGCGCTAACTGTTGAGTCAGGGTGCTGGCCCCTTGACGAATGCCTTGACCTTGCCAATTAATCATAACAGCCCGGACAATCCCGAAAGGATCAACGCCAAAATGCCAGTAAAAACGACTATCTTCGGAAGCGACAACCGCCTGGGGCAGATAGGGAGAAAAATCCCCCAGATTATCTAATTCTCGGTGAGTTTCCTGTCGAATGGGATTGAGGGGAGTTTGACCATCCCTAGGGTAAACCACCACCGGACCGCTCACCCCGGAAGGGAGTGGATAAACATTAACTTTGCGACTTTCCCAGATAACCGCTAAAACTAATAAACCGAAAATACCACCCGCACCATGGAAACCATAGCGCAAAAGTCGCGCCCACAGGGGAGGGGGACAGTAATAGGAGATGGTGACACAATTGGCTAAGTCTGGGGGGGCTAGGGTAAAGGTATCACCATGACGCAGGGAAACGCTTTTGAGACGACGTTTACCCATATAAACCCCGTTGGTGGAGTTTTCATCTGTGAGCAGGAAATTATGGGGATTTTTCGGGTCACGCTGCAGGGAACAATGAATCTGACTGACCACGGTATTACGGATAGTAATATCACAGGAACTGGAACTACGGCCTAACAAATAGCGATCGCCGATAAGGGGATATTTGCTTTCCCCGCTGCCATTCTCGTTTTTAAGGCGTAATTCGGGAACTCTCGCCCCTTTTTTGAGATTTACCGCCTGAAAATTCACCTTTCCTTGCAATTTCTGCACGGCAACGGTGACAAGTTGACTAATTTGGGTTTTCGGCGACTGCTTAGACATAGTTTTTATCAGTTATCAGCTTCTGAAGGCAATAGGCAATAGGGGAAGTGGGGAGTGGGGAATTTCAACTAAAACCCCAACACCCTAACACCCCCCGCAACGCGCACGCAGTGACCACCCTAACACCCCAACACCCTAAAACCCTAACACCCCAACACCCCATCTCCCCAATTCCCAATTCATACCCAATATCCCTAAATTGACATTTTAGCCTCTAAAGCTTTGAGGTATTCCGTATTGACTCCCGACTCGCGAATCAGAGCAATTTTACCGGTACGGGCCACCTCGCGAACGCCAAATTTATTCAGCATTTGCATAATCGCCACCATTTTACCCGGATCCCCCACCACTTCGATGGTCAGGGTTTCCTCGGAAATATCCACAATCCGCGCCCGGAATACCTGCGCTAATTCGATCACTTCGGCCCGGCGCTCGGCGGTAGCATTAACTTTAATCAGCATTAATTCCCTTTCCACACAAGGGGTTTGGGTGATATCCTGCACCTTGAGGACGTTAATTAATTTGTAAAGTTGTTTGGTTAACTGTTCGATGCTGTCCTCATCTCCTGGTACTACCATCGTAATCCGAGAAACTCCCATCTGTTCGGCAGGACCCACGGCTAGACTTTCAATATTAAAGCCGCGACGGGCGAATAATCCAGCAATACGGGTTAAGACTCCCGCTTCATCTTCAACTAATACGGATAATGTGTGTTTCATGGCGCTCTATCTACACAACCTAGATTTCCCCATTTTGACACTCCCCGCGCTAAAGCGACGGGGATTCTTGGTTCCAAGAGATTACTTGCTTAGACAGAATTACTTCTGAAAAAGTAGAGGTATTCTCTCCCCAAGCGTTCATCGGGTCTAGCCCAAAAGTTCCCGTATGCCCTACGGTACTTAACCCTTTTTTAAGGATATTAATAGCGGCGTTTTCATCCCTATCTAAAACACACCCACACTTACACTGATGGGTTCTAGTCGATAAAGATTTTTTAACAACTTCACCACAGTTTGAACAGTTTTGGCTTGTATAGTTCGGTGGGACAGCAATCGTTATCTTGCCGAATTTAACCCCAAAATACTCCAGCCATTCTCGAAACTGATACCAGGCCGCATCATTGATCGATTTAGCTAAACAATGATTCTTGACTAAGTTCTTAATTCTTAAATCGACCTGGGCTATCACATCGTTAGAGCGAACTACGCACCTTGCTAACTTTACAGCAAAGTCTTTACGTTGCCTACTTATTTTAAGATGAGCCTTAGCCAATCTTTGTCTAGCTTTTTGACGATTTTTACTTCCCTTTTTCTTTTTAGATAATCGTCTTTGAAGTCGTTTTAATCTTTTCTCGGACTTTTTTAAAAATTTAGGATTGTCAACTTTATTACCTTCATGATCAGTATAAAAAGAAGCTAATCCCACATCTATTCCGATACACTTACCTGATGGTTTAACATCCTCTTTTACTTCACAAGAGAGAACAAATTGACAATAATAGCCGTCAGCACGTTTAATAAGCCTAACTCGTTTAATGTCAGACTGCTGAAAGTATCCTAAGTCCCAAGCCCCTTTTAGTTTAAGTGTTCCAATCTCCTTTTTATCACTGAAATGAATGGTTTTAGGGTTAAGAAGCTTCCATCCTGTTGTTTTGTATTCAACCGAGCGGGAAAACTTTTTAAACTGAGGATAGCCTTTCTTTCCGATTACCTTCTGCTTACAGTTGTCAAAGAAACGGGAAATAGAAGACCATGCCCTTTCAGCCGATGCTTGCCTTGCTTGAGAATTTAATTGACTAGCAAATTTAAAGTCATGGGACAAAACTCGACAATAAGCTGATAGATCATACTTATTTACACCTTTGTTGTCCATCCAATACTTTAAGCATTTATTACGGATGAATTGAGCGGTGCGGATAGCATCGTCTATAGCCTGATACTGTTTTAATTTAGCCTCAACTTTAAACTCTAGGACAAACATTTACTCTAAAATTTTAAGAATAAACTTATTTTAACACATTAAATATTAAACTGACAACCCATCACCTAAAAGCCGCCCTCTGCTACGCGGGCATGGCGGGGAACCTTAAACCCAAGTTTTCGGTAAGACAGGAGACAAGGCCGGAACAGTTTGTCTTCTCTGAGGGATTCAGGTAGAAACCTCTACTCTGTCAAAGTTTATATCCAATCTTCCTCATCCCCTTTGTTTACCTCCCGCTCTTGGTTTTCATCCTGGGCGGGGGGCGTAATAATCCGATAATTGACATCGTAAACTTGCTCGGCTTTTTCCCCGCGAGTCTGTTTGGCCGTGCGGTAACTATAGGAATAAACTGAGCCAGTTTGATAACTGTCCTCTGGAGGCTTGACAAAATTCGCTTTTTCCCCATCAGCAACCCTAGTCGGGAATTCTTCCCGATCCTGAATGGTAGTCGGTTTTTCGGGGGGTGCATCAAAATTCCAATCATCACCGCTATCTCTTTCCCAATCGTTACCCGGTGGAGAAGCGGCGCGATCTTGAATATAGGTAGGTCGGGGAGATGGGGGTGGGACTTGAGGATTATTGGCTATAGGAGGGGAAGCTTTTGGGGCGGCCAAAGGACGACCAAAACTATAGAGAAATTGCAGGGTTAAACCACTGATAATTCCCGCTAGGGTGAAAAGTAACACCCAGACCGCTAGGGGCAGTTTTACCGTCATAATACCGCCAAAAAAGACCAAAGTGATCACCCCCAGATTCTGCCAGATCAGTAATCCGCCTACAGCGATCGCAAATAAGACCATGATCCAGCCCATTTTTACCTCCCTTGATTCAGTGATCAGTAAACAGTAATCAGTAAACAGTGATCAGGTATAAAGATAAAGATAACTAACTAACTAATTAACTTAAAACTTACATCTGATAACTGATAACTTACCCACTGATAACTGATAACTGATAACTGTCAATGTCCTTGCCAGCGATTAATGGCCACACAATCGATATCTAACTGATCGAGAGTACGAGCGATGACAAAATCGACCAAATCCTCGATCGATTGGGGATGATGATACCAGGCCGGTATTGCCGGTACGATTCTAACGCCCGCCTCGGCTAAAGTAGTTAAATTACGCAGATGAATTAAACTAAAAGGGGTTTCTCGCGGCACTAAAACCAATTTTCTGCCCTCCTTAATCTGCACATCGGCCGCTCTTTCTAGCAAATCGGAACTTAATCCCCCCGCTAATTTGGCCACTGTACTCATGCTACAGGGAATAATTACCATACCAAGGGTGCGATAGGAACCACTGGCGATCGTTGCCCCCACATCACCCCAACGATGACAGCGTAGTTTTCCCCCTTCCATCACCCCGGATTGACTGCGCCAAAATTGTTCTTGCAGCTCTGGTTCTGGAGGCATCCGCACATTATCTTCTGCTTGCCAGACAGTGTAAGCTGATTTGGAGGCCACTAGATCGATCGTGTAGTCGGCTAAAAGTAGATATTTGAGAGTACGGACGGCATAAATCAGCCCTGATGCCCCCGTAACGCCCAAAATTAGCGGTTTAGATAATTCCTTCAAGCTCTAATTCCTCGATCAATTGTAATCCTCTCGGGTCGCCCACTTTTAATAAAGCACCCCTGGCATCTTCCTTGACACCTAAATCCTCATCTTCCACCAAGGCCTCGATCAAAGCATCGATCGCCGTGGCATAAATCACATTTAAGGGCAATTCTCGGCATAATTGACCGATCGACCAAGCGCAATTACTCCGCACCGCTGCGATTAAATCCCGGCGCAATCCTTCAATTAAAGGCGGCAACACGGTGATGATATCTTCATAATTGACCTTGGCAATCTGGGCCAAACTACTGGCGGCCCATAATCGCACCGCCGAAATATCAGTTTTGAGAGCATGAACCAAAGGCTCGATCGCTCTGCGCTCTCCGCAGTTACCCAGGGCCCAAACTACCCCTTTTCTGACGTAACCATTCCAATCTCTGGCCAGTAGCTCGATTAAAGGCTCCACGGCGCTAAGACTGGGATTTCTGCCCAAAGCATAGGCGACACTGACACGCACCAGGGGACAGACATCGTTTAACATCTCCAGTAACGGGGCGATCGCTCTTTCGTCACGCAATTCACAAAAGGCGCGGGCCGCGATCATTCTCTCGCTCAGATGATCAGAAGTAAGCAATGAGAGCATTTCCTCTGGATCGGGGGGGATTTCCGCTGCTTGATCTGGATCGCTCCCATCGAGAGGATTATTTAAGGAGTTGCTAGGGTCTAGGATTTCATTGTCGTACATACTTGTTAGATTATCTTAATCCGTGACCGCTTACGTCAAGCCCAAAATCAAAAAGTAGTTGCTGGTTGGGGAGACTTATCAGTTATCAGTTATCAGTTATCAGTGAACTGAAGATCCAAATCCGAGCGAAGATAGGCAGCCCGTATCATCACTGATAAGCTAAGACGCATTCTCACCGCCTATTCTTGCATTTACAAAACCTAGCAGACTAGAAAGTAAATACAGGGCAAATTCTATTGTTTTTCCGATGCCAAGACGCGGATTTGAACCGCGGACACGAGGATTTTCAGTCCTCTGCTCTACCAACTGAGCTATCTCGGCGTTTTTTTTGTCCTTTCTCAACATAGCACGCCCTCGAAATAATTGCAAGGTTTTTTTCTAAAAAGTTTTCCGCTCGACTAGATTGGCAAGCTGAGGGTAAAAGTGGTGACAGCGTTGGCACTGGTGACATCGATGGTAGCATTCAGGGGTTTAATCAGTTTGCCGACCAAAGCTAAACCTAAACCAGTACCACTGTAGCGCCAGGGATCGTGGTTAGGAATGCGATAAAAAGGGGCGAATATTTTTGATAATTCCTCTGGGACGATTTCTACCCCTGAATTGCTCACACTAATTAATATTTGCTCGTCCGCACGCCAGACATTTACCCGAATTATTCCTTGTTCTGGGGTATATTTAGAAGCATTGGTCAGTAATTCCGCTATGATGCGCTCGATATGACACAGACTGGTGTTAATCTCCGGTATATCCCCATCTATATCTACAATTAACTGCTGTTGTCGCTCGCGGGTGAGAGTGCGAAAAGGTTCCACTAATAAGGGTAGCCAAGAAAGTAAGTCGATTGTTTCGATCGCCGGGGGTTCGCTTTCCGCATCCAGATAGGTTAAAGTCAACAGATCATTAACTAACTTACTCTGACGTTGAGATTCAATGTTAAGAATTTGCAACAGTTGACCGATCGAATTCTCTGGATCGATCTCGATCCCTTGATCTTCTAGGAGACTTTCTAGGGTTTCCACCGCTAGACGAATGCTGGTAATCGGGGTTCGCAGTTCATGGGAAAGGGTTTTCAGGAATTCGCTTTTTAATCTTTCCAGTTTTTCTAATTCCCTCACTTGTGCTTGGGAAGATTCGTAAAGTCGCGCTTGTCGAATAGCGATCGCACATTCGGTGGCAATATGTTGAATCAAATTAGTTTCTAAAGAGTTAAAAATATGATTAGCTGGTCGAATTAGCCAAAGATTGCCCAAAAAACCCTGATCGTCAAAGATAGCACAAGCGCAACGGTTAACACGACCAATTTGCGGATTACCAAGGGGAAGACGATCAACAAATTGTAAAATTTGTTTGTGCAGCAGCGGTTGATAGATTTCGGGAAAATCGCTAATTTGACGGGTAATTCCCTGACAGATAAGCTTTTGAGTGGTATATTCGTGGACAATGGTGGCTTTGCTGCGACTGGGATCATAAAGCTCAATTTGGGCCCGTTCTACGGGTAAAACCTGGACTAATTCCCTAGTGGTGGTTTGCAGAATATGATTTTCATCGAGACTATCACGAATTTTTTCGGTAATCCGTCCGATTAATGCTTCATACTTCAAAGTCATCTGCAATTCGGCGGTTCTTTGCTGAACCTCCGATTCTAGGGCAGTATTCAAGCATTTTACCCGTTGGTGTAGTTCTGCTTGTTGAATGGCAATTCCCACTTGAATGGCTAATTGTTTGAGCAGATCGATTTCTTGGGATTGCCAAGAGCGAGTTTTTTGGCAATTTTGGGCAATTAGTAACCCCCAGAGTTGGTTATCGCAGAGAATTGGCACCACTAAGTTAGCCTGTACTTGCAAAGAAGTAAGTAAGTTGCGATAACAGGGATCAAGTCCCGAATTATGGACATTTTCAATAACCTGAATTCTCCCGCGACGATAATTTTCCAGACGTTCTGGGGATAAATTAAAACAGGGATCCTGGATCCTGTTTCCTAAGACAGAATTAATCCTCGCAGTATGGGATTCCACCACAATCATGCCACTATGATCGGGAAATAAACGATAAATTAACACTCGATCGCAGTTGAGAAATTGTCGCACTTCTTTAACGGTTCTTTGCAAAATGCGATCGAGATCCAACGATTGCCGGATTCTTTCCTGCATTACCCCCAGTAGTTGTTCCCGTTCTGCTTGTAATCTTAAAGCTTCTTCGGCCTGTTTGCGTTCGGTGATATTGGTACTGGTTCCCACTAAACGATAGATGCGCGCATTGTTATCCCGTAGGGGTGTTAAAGTTGTTAGCCACCAGTAGGGTATATTTTGAAAAGGTAAATACTGTTCGTAGGAAATAGTCGTTCCGTAACGTACACAATCACTATAGTGTTGCCGCACACTACGCGCATCATCGGGGGGAAGGATTTGTTCGGGAGTTTTGCCTTTAATCTCTGATGAACGCAATCCTGTCCAGCGTTCATGAACGGGGTTTGACCCCACATAGCGAAAATCTCTATTTTCCAGCACGTCCACCACAAAAATCGACGCTTGCACGGAATTAAATATACTACGCAGAAACTGCTCGGAATCCTCCTCTTTTAGCTGTGCATCCAACTCGGTATCGATTTCTGACGGCTGCTTTTCCATAAGAGCCTCCTATTGTGCTAATTGGTGGATTTGGATCGATAATCACAAAATCGTTGGCTACTCCTAGAGCGATTTAATTATTTTTTAAGATTCTCGCACGAATTTTCCTATCCGCTGCCGATTTCGATATATTTCTTTGCAAAAACGAGAAAGCAACCCCAATATACTGAGATCGCTTATCAGTTATCAGTTATCAGTTATCAGTGACCAGTTATCAGTGATCAGGTTTAAGTTTTAAGTTAAGTAGCTAGACACAATTAATTCAGTATATCTAACTACTTCTTCCATGAGTGCATGAGTGCCTATCCTCACCAAGAAGTTAATTTTGTCCTATTACTTATATGTGTTATTTTCAGTGATCACTGCTCACTGATTACTGATTACTGATCACTGAATTTAGGCTTCTTGGTTGACAAAAGGCAATAAAGCCATTAAACGGGCCCGTTTTACCGCTTCCGTTAAATCTCGCTGTTGTTTAGAAGTTAAACCGGTGATGCGTCTAGGTAGGAGTTTGCCGCGTTCGGTGATGAATTTGCGGAGGAGTTCGGTGTCTTTGTAGTCAATCGGTTGACTGGGGGAGATGGGGGAGAGACGTTTACGATAGTAGCTCATAGATTTGTAAAGATTGCTTGACTTTTTAACTAAAGTGTGCTTACTTAATTTCCTTGTGGACGGTGTGCTTATTGCAGTGGGGACAGTATTTCTTGATTTCCAGTCTGCCGGTGGTATTGCGACGGTTTTTGCTGGTGGTGTAGCGAGAAACGCCGGGGGTACGCTTATCGGGATTACTGCGGCATTCCGTGCATTCTACAGTGATGATTAGGCGAACGCCTTTTTTACTAGCCATAACAACAGGGGATCGGGTAAATTTACACGCAATCGATCATTATGACATATCTAGGGCTTTTTAGGCAAGAGCGGCCGGGGCGAACGCAGGGAATTGTCGGCTAAAAAGTTCAGTTTGGGATGAAATCCAGCACAAAAAAGCTAGAATAATCACAGCAGTTGGCGAGGATGAGGAAAAATGACGATAAGATTGGGTAAACCGATTTTAGTGACGGGGATAGGCATTACCATCGCTTTAACCCTGGGGGAAACTCTCAATAGTAAACTGAGCGAAATCGGTTCCTGGGGTATTTTAGGTGCGTTTGTCCTTGGTGCCGGTATCTGGTTTTGGCAAAAACCCAACTCGAAAATCGATTTTTCCCCCCCCACTCCCCTGAGTCTAGAAAAGGTTAAACAAGCGATTAGCAAAGCCGAGAAGATAATTAATTATCTGGCCAAAGAAGACCCCAATCAAGACTTAACCCCACTGAAAACCACTTTAACCCAATTAAACCAAGAATTTAGTCGCCAAGACCTGAAAATTGCCATTACCGGCGCTAGAAAAACTGGTAAAACTGCCTTAAAAAAACTACTAGAAAGCGGCAACTTTGGAGAATCTATCGCTTTTCTGGAAACGGAACCGCTTCTGACTCTCGACTGCACCGCTAACCAGAAAAAGTCCCTGGCAGCCGACTTAGTTTTGTATCTGATCAATGGGGATTTAACCGATTCCGAATGGCAAATCCTCCAGCAATTCGATCGAATGCACCAGCGTGTTATCCTGTTACTCAATAAACAGGATCGTTTACCCGCCGAAACCAGAGAAGAAATTCTCCTTTCCCTAAAACAAAGACTGAAAGAAACTATTCCTGCTCATCATATTTTAGCCATAGCCGCTGCCCCTGAACCCCTAAAAGTTCGTCAACATCAAAGCAATGGGGAAATCAAGGAATGGACGGAACCCCAAACGGTAGTTATCGCTCCTTTAGATAATCATCTCCGAAAAATTATCGAACAAGAAAAGTCCGAATTAGTTCTGGGAACTATCTGGAGACAAGCGCTAGAATTAGCAAAGGAAACCAAACAATTACTCAATCAATCCCGACGCAAAAAGGCTTTACCTGTTATCGAACAATACCAATGGATAGCCGCTACTGCCACTTTTGCTAATCCTCTCGCGGCCCTAGATTTAGTTTTAGCGGCAGCTACTAACGCTCAAATGTTAGTGGATTTAGGGGCAATTTATCAACAAAAAATGTCCCTTGAACAAGCAAAAACAGCCATGGCCACCCTAGGGAAGATGATGGTACAATTAGGCATGGTAGAAGTGACAACCCAGGCATTAGGAACGATTCTCAAGGGAAATGCGATTACTTATATCGCTGGTGGTACAGTGCAGGGAATTGGGGCAGCCTATCTAACTCGTTTAGCTGGTTTAACTTTAATTGAATATTTCCAAGAACAGGAAATTAACGAGCAGCTGAATAATGATTGGAATTGGACGAGTTTGCAGAATAAAGTTAAACAGGTCTGGGAACAAAATCAGCGCCTAGCATTTTTACAGGATTTTGTCAAGCAAACGAGCGCTCGTTGGTCGGCATTTTCCAGTTAAAAAATCTATAGCAATTTCCATAGTTGTGAGGTACAGAGTCTTAGGTTTTGAGGAGTCAGTATTCAGGAGTCAGTATTCAGGAGTCAGGAGATAGGAGATTATTTTATTTATTCTCCCCACACCCCACACCCTACACCCCACACCCCACACCCCACACCCTGTCCCCACGAAAAACTTTTTCAGCAGACCCTAGTTAAGAACCGGGAAAAGGTAAATGCTGACGCAGCACATCCCAGCGCGAACAATCCCAATAATCGATATGAGAAATAATCAGATTATTGTCATCGAGAGTTAATTGGCTGCGTCCAGAAATAGCGATGCGAGGCCGCCAAGGTAAAGGGGTTGTCCAGTGCAATGTCCAACGGGTATTAATAATATTTTCCTGCTGTTCAATTGCGTGGATATCCATCTTGATAGCTTGGAACCATTGACTCATAAAACCAATCATTTCCCGATAGCGTTTAATCCCCCGAAATTGATTGAGAGGGTCTTGAAAATAAACGTTATCAGCATAAATGTCATAGGTTTGATCAATAGGAAATCTCTGATAATCTTGCTGCAAAATAGCGATAATATCCATAAAGTACCAAATTATTCCCGATAGCTATTGCCTTTTTTCACTGCTGAGGGGTCACTGTGAACTATTAAAAGATCACTCCCGTCAAACTAAAGGGACGGACTTCGGTAATTTTAACCTTAACAAATTTGCCTCGCAATTCCTCAATATCTCCCGTAAAGAAAGTTAAGCGATTGCCTCTAGTTCTTCCCATAACTTGACTAGCATCTTTAGGATTAACGTCTTCCACTAAAATTTCCTCAATTCTGCCTAAATATCTTTGGGAACGTTCAGCAGCTTTTGTGGCCACTAAATGATTTAATCTTTGTAAGCGATCGCTTTTTACCTGCTCACTTAATTGATCATCCCAAATAGCGGCAGGAGTCCCGGGACGGGGAGAATAGGCAGCGGTATTTAATTGATCAAAACCAATCTCATCGACTAATTTTAAAGTATTCTCGAACTGTGCCTCTGTTTCTCCGGGGAATCCGACAATCGCATCGGCACTAATGGCAGCATCCGGCATTAAATCGCGAATATTAGCAATAATTTGTCGGTATTTTTCCTGAGTATAGCCCCGTTTCATGGCCTTGAGGATATCATTATCCCCCGATTGAAAAGGGATATGAAAATGTTCACAAACTTTAGGTAATTCCTGACAAGCTTTAATCAAACGTTCGGTAAAATAGCGGGGGTGACTGGTGGCAAAACGGAGACGTTCAATGCCGGCCACATCGTGAACGTAGTAGAGTAAATCGGTGAAATTGTGCAGATGTCGGCCGCTTGCCGTCACTCCGGGTAAATCCCGTCCGTAGGCATCGATATTTTGACCTAAAAGGGTGATTTCTTGATAACCCTGTTGTCCTAATTGTGCCATTTCTGCTCGAATTGCCGCAGGAGTGCGAGATTGTTCCACCCCGCGCACCCCCGGAACCACACAATAGGTACAGCGTTCATTGCAACCATAGATGACGTTCACCCAAGCGGTAATATTACTATCCCGGCGCGGTTTGGTGATATCTTCCATGATGTGGATGGGTTCGGTGGCCACCACCTGGGAACCGTCAAAAACTTGTTGTAATAAGTCTCCCAAGCGGTTTGCGTGTTGGGGACCGATAATTAAATCCACTTCGGGAACCCGTCTTAATAATTGTTCCCCTTCCTGTTGAGCCACGCAGCCAGCGACAATTAAAGTAAGGTCGGGTTGAGTTTGTTTGCGTTTAGCCTGTCTACCGAGATAGGAATACACCTTCTGTTCGGCATTATCGCGAATTGTACAGGTATTGTAGAGGATTAAATCGGCTTCGTTGGCATCCTCAGACCATTGAAACCCCAAATCTTCTAAAATACCCGCCATGCGTTCGGAGTCAGCTTTATTCATCTGACAACCAAAGGTGGTGATATGGTAACGACGTGGGGACTTATTCATGATGCTGGCTACAGAAACAATAGTGCAGGTTTCTATTTTAGGCTATTTATTCTCTGACTTGAAAGAAGCAGGAGGAAGGAGTCAGGAGGAAGGAGTCAGGAGACAGGAGACGGGAGACAGGAGACAGGAGGCAGGAGACAGGAGACAGGAGACAGGAGACAGGAGATTATTTTTATTTATTCTCCCCACACCCCACACCCCACACCCCACACCCCACACCCCACACCCCACACCCCACACCCCACACCCCACACCCCACACCCCACACCCCACACCCCACTCCCCACACCCCACACCCCACTCC
>NZ_JAPZQM010000515.1:0-5670 GCF_027530565.1 Microcystis sp. LE19-10.1B
TGTTGGATAAGACTTTTAGACTTTTTTGACCTCAAAAAGTGCCAGCCATTGGAGGGATCGGGGCGAAAATTCCTGGACTTTTTCCCTGAAAATTAGGTAATTGACCGTCTGAAAATGGGTAAAACCCCACACCCCACACCCTGCCCCCACAAAAAACTTTTTCAGCAGACCCTAAATATTGATACTATTGGGGATGCGAGAGGGTTTCAGGAAAATATAAGGCGTAAATCGGGTTAAATTGCGCCGATCGATCTCATTTTCGATCGCTTTTAATTTAGCTTGGAAAACCGCCAAAATCGGGTAAGTGCGTTGATCTGGGAAAGCACTTCGGGATGGATAACCAAAACGGTTAAATTGAAAAGCTGTTAAAGTCTGCATAATTTCCAATTGATAAGCGGCCTGGGCCTGGGGCGGCAAAAGACGGAGAATATAATCTATATCCACTTCCTCAGCTGCTTTGGGAGGAGATTGATAACCCGCTAGGGGAATATTCGGGCAAAAGGCGAGATAATCGTATTGAGGATAATTAACCGCCGCGTGTTGTGGTCCGGCCACAAAAATTATCTGGGTGACAACTTCGACTAATTTGGCTAAAGTGTCTAATTCTCCGTCAGAAACTAATTTTTTGATGCCTCCACCTTCAGGTGACATCAATTTTCGCACCCAAGCTTGTAATTCTGTATCCCCGTTTACATCCGCGTCGGAAGTATAGTAAAGACTTAGGTAATCTTTGACGTAGGTTTCCGTTGCTTGCCAAAGTAAGAGAGCATCGTCTCGGTAGGGGTAATCTGGTAGTAGGGAGGTATCATCGACTTGGCGGAAGGCTAATTGCTTGGGTAGGGTATAATCGGCGAAATTATCCAATCTTTGACGATAGGAAGTCTTAATTATCTCGATAGATGCTTCTAGCGTCCCCGCTAATAGACGATCAACGAATCCGCCAGGGTTAATTAACTCGCTCTCGGCTAAACTATTAATAGCGAGGGTAAATTGAAAATGAGGTCTTAATAGAATTGCCAGAGGATGATTGATTGCTAACTCGGTAGCTGTATCTAAAACAAAAGCTTCCGCTACTAAATGGGTATGGCTGAGGTGACTAACTAATTCATGGTGATTTCCGTCGGCAATTTGCACGAAAATCTTCGCCATTAACCAATTAAGTCCGTCATCGGGGGTATAGATGCGCTGATTAGGTTGGGTCGGATCCTGATATAATTGAATGGCAACAGGTACTAATCCCCCTTGACCGCGTAAACCTCTAGCACGCCAACAGAAAAGGACAAGAGGTGCTGTTACAGTTTTCATGCCCTTTTGATAACTGCCTAAAGTTAGGTTGTTTAGGGGGGCATAATCTGCTAGAAATAAGTTACCCTTAGCGGCTTCCGAGTCAATGGTTTTATCCGGTCCCATGGCTTTTTGGAAGATGGCATCGCTGACGGGGAAATTATCTGGTAAGCTGCTAATCCCGCGAATTACCAGGGGATTTGCTCCCGCTAATCTTTGGTAGGCAAAACCTGTATTAGATTGCCAAGTTTTAATGCTTGTGGGTTTGGGAAGGATAGGAAAAAGTTCTTCGTAATCTTCTAATGTGTCGAAGGGATCGAAGATATTTTCTACTCTTGTGGCGACTCCATTGGCAATTAAAGCACTGAAACCTTTACCCCGCATTACTTGATAGGAAATAGAAAAGTTTTCGTGGGTAGGTAAATCTTTGACGAGGGTGATACCATTAACGGAATCATAAATGTACACTTGTTTTTGTCGTCTTAATAGATCTTGTCTTTTGACTGGATCAGGATCATTTTTGGGTAGCGATGGTGTCAGCAAAGTAACTCCTTGTCTAAAAAATTAGAACTTAAAAATTGTGGTCTTTTTCCTGGCACTAATAGGCTAGTCAAAGTAAAGAATTACCTCCAACAAAAGGGTCTTTTGAGGTAAATTACCTGCTAGATATAGTGTCACCCATTATATACAGCTAGAACTGGGTTAGATTCCCGAAATATTGCATCTGTTTGCAAAACTTAATATATTAATTCTCGCACCTATGAGGTACAAGGTTGCTGGTTTGAGGTTGGGGAGATTTTATCAGTGAACAGTAAACAGTGAACTGAAAACTCCCATCTGATAACTGATAACTGATTGCTAAACCGTTTGTAGGGGAAAACCTAAAGCTTCCCGTTGCTGTAAATACAATTGAGCAACCTGTCGAGCTAAATTGCGAATTCTGCCGATATAACGGGTTCTTTCAGCTACAGCAATCACACCTCTAGCATCGAGTAAATTAAAAGTATGGGAACATTTGAGAACATAATCTAGACTGGGAATCACCAGAGAGCGATCGATTAATTGTTTAGCTTCCTGTTCATATAAACTGAATAAACTAAATAATAACTCAGGATTAGAAGCCTCAAAATTGTAGGTACATTGTTCGATTTCATTTTGCAGGAAAATATCACCGTAGAGGATATTTTCATTCCATTGAATTTTATTAATTGCCTCTACATCTTGCAGATACATGGCTAATCTTTCTAAACCGTAGGTAATTTCGATCGCCACGGGACGACAATCGATACCTCCACACTGTTGAAAGTAGGTAAATTGGGTGATTTCCATCCCATCTAACCACACTTCCCAACCCACACCCCAAGCGCCGAGGGTGGGAGATTCCCAGTTATCTTCCACGAAGCGAATATCGTGATCTTCTGGGTGAATTCCTAACACCCGCAGGGAGTCTAAATAGATGTCCTGAATATTATCAGGAGAGGGTTTAATTAGGACTTGATATTGATAGTAATGCTGAAAACGATTGGGATTTTCGCCATAACGGCCATCCGTAGGACGACGACAGGGTTCCACATAGGCAACTGCCCAAGGTTCCGGACCAATTGCCCTTAAAAAAGTGTGGGGACTCATGGTTCCCGCACCTTTTTCTGTATCATAGGGTTGAGCAACTAAACAACCGCGATCGGCCCAAAATTCATTTAATTTAGCGATAACAGCTTGGAAAGTTAGAGACATGGGAAAAAGTAAAAAAGCAGATTAGGGGTTGGGGAAGTGGGGTGTAGGGTGTGGGGTGTAGGGTGTAGGGTGTAGGGTGTGGGGAGATGGGGGGTTGGGGAGAAAAAAGCTGCCGACTGTCTCCTGTCTCCTGTCTCCTGTCTCCTGTCTCCTGACGGTTAAAGTCATTGACTTACTTTTAACTGCAAGCGAAAGTGAACGGGGGTAGAAGATTGGGGGAGAATAACTAATTCATAAAATCCCTCTTCGGGTAATTGACCGGACCATTGCCGATCGCTAGACTTGTCTAAAAGGGTAATATTACCCGTGGGAGAGTAGAAAGATAGTAAAACTTCGCCTTCCGTCTCTAAATTTAAGTCTAACCGATCACTGGAACGCAATTTTATTGCATAGGCTTTTCCTTGTCCCTCGCTGAGAATTGCCTCGATCACTTCCTCTCCCCCCGCGTCTAAACTTTCGATCGCTTGGTAGGATAGGCCAGACTGTAAAGATTGTAACTGATTCCAGGCCAAACCACTCCATAGTTGACCTAAGCCGCTATCAAAATTTGGTCTTTCTGTCAATTCGGGAAATAGCTGAAAAAAAGCAGTATCAGTGAGTAAATTAAGGACTCTACTGCTTAAACGTAACTGATTCACTTGTTCTCGCCATTTTTCTCGCTGTTGCTCGTCGTAGCTACCTAATGCTTCTCTAGTGCCAGAATCGAGACGGTCTAAGCGATCGAGGATTTCTGCTGCTAAAATATCTCTTTGTTCCTGTTTCTGTTTTTCCTCTTTGATATCCCCATAGCGGAGTTTAAACAATTCATTGACGAGATTTTTAAAAAACTGACCATCAATTCCCAACTCTAGACGGCGCTTTCTCATCTCGGCTTTCCGTTGCCATGCCGTATCTGTGGCAGAATTAAAGTTATTTTCCTCCGTGGCAAAAACGGGTTTAACGGTTTGGGGTTGATTGCTGTGTTTAACCCACTGTTTCCCGATTAACCAGCCTATTGCCGCCGATAATAACATCAAGAGGCAAAAAATAGCGATTCTGCCAGAACAGCCGAGAAAAAGGGGCGATTTATTCCGAGAATTAGCGGCCATTGTCTCCTTAGACGATTGAGGGTTTTGATCTCTAAAGATGAGATTAACACAAATAATAGGCTAAGACGCATTTTAACCGCCTATCCTTAGATTAGCTGAATCTTCCCCAATCCCTTTACTGTTGCCCCTTGTCCCGTCTCAACAAGCAGTTTAAATACACGGGCAGCTTATTATTCATAGCAGATAACCATGACTACGACTCAACCCCTATCCCCTGGCCAAACCGCCCGAAAAGATGAGATAATCTTCCCAACGGGCGAATTTTGGAGTGATGAACCGCCATTGGAAAGTAATTTACATCTAACTCAGATTATTTTGTTGATAAAATGCCTAGAATGGTTATGGCAAGATAGAGAAGATTACTTTGCAACCGGGAATTTAACCATCTACTACAGTCCCAATCAGAAAAAATCAGAATACTTTAGAGGACCAGACTTTTTTGTAGTATTGGGAACAACTAGAAACCAAAACCGGAAAAGTTGGGTAGTATGGCAAGAAGAGGGAAAATATCCTAATGTGATTATAGAAATCCTCTTTTGAAAGTACCGCTAAGACTGATAGGGAAGAAAAGAAAGAAATTTATCAAAATACATTTAGGACTCCTGATTATTTCTGGTTTGACCCCTATAGTTTAGAGTTTGAAGGATCTACGTTAATTAGGGGAAAATATCAACCGATTGAACCCAATCAGCAAGGTTGGTTATGGAGTGAAGAATTGGGCTTATATTTAGGTATCTACGCCGATAAATTGCGTTATTTTAGTCCTAGGGGTCAGTTAATCCCAACACCTGAGGAAGCCGCTCTTCTGGAGAAACAGGCCAAAGAATCTGAACGTCAACAAAAAGAACTGGCTTTACAACAAAAGGAATATGAAAGACAACAAAAAGAACTGGCTTTACAAAAAATTGAGCAATTAACGGCAAGATTAAGAGAATTAGGCATTAATCCCGATGAAACCTTGTAGGAGTGCAAGGTGGTCAGTGAGTTTATCTAACTGCTTGCACCCTCACCTTTCATGAGCAAGCTAAACAGATAAAAAAAAGCTCAATTAAAACAAGATAAATCCTCTTTAGTAACCAGCGATTTTGTTTTATTAGAGGTAGCGGATGCTCTCGCTTCTCCTTTTATTCGTTCTCGAACAATTCCCTTGATTACTCGATTAAAAGAAGCTCAGGATTTATTGGTTATTCCCATTAGTCAAGGTTTATTTAGGGTTTGCTGAAAAAGTTTATTGGTGGGGTTAGGAGTCGGTCGTCAGTAGCCGGTCGTCGGTCGTTTCAGGCTTTGTTGCCCTCCTTTTTTTTGTACCAGCTTATGTACTATAGGAAGGATAATGCAAGGTTTTTGAATGTCCCAATCCTATATTCTTGCACTAACATCGGATTTTAACAGGTCAAAAGCCTTATTTTCAAAGGGTTTTACCATTAAGTACCTAAGCAAAATTAATTACACATCCAAGCCGTCACCCGTCAGCCAAAAGCTTTTTGCTGTGACCAGTAAACAGTGAACTAAAAATTCAAATCTGATCCCTGATAGCTGTCTCGGAGTCTCGGAGTCTCGGAGT
>NZ_JAPZQM010000061.1:0-12685 GCF_027530565.1 Microcystis sp. LE19-10.1B
TTCATATTTCGTCGCTTTTCTTGCAGAAATAATACGGGTGCAATCCTCACGTTCTGTATGGACAACGGCAATCACTCGCCCTTGCAACAAACCGAATGTGACAAAACGCTGCTCTCCATAACCGTAACGATCGTCCTCAACCGTTACAATATCCCCATCAAACACGGCTGGAACATCGGTAAAATCTATTCCGTGCTTACGAAGATTAGCAAGACGTTTTGCTTCATCCCATTCATATTCCATAACCGAACGACAGCTACAATAACCAATTGTAGTTATAAATTGTCGTTACAGCTATCCATGCCAAGCAATTTTTATCGTGAATGAATGCCCCGCAAGCAACTTCAAGCCACTGTCCTAACCGAGGACTTGCCGCATAACTACATATTACAGGTCAACTTTCTGCATAACACTCTCCAGAGTAACGATATGGGTCAACTTTCTGTATATCACTCGATTTAGGCGCAATTGCAAGAAACTTTCCCCATATCACACCCAAAAGCGTGTTAGCCAGAAGAGCTTACTGCAAACAATCTCTTTTCAAGAGACTTATCACAGAAGCTTTCTAGAGTTCTAGCAAAGATTCTTAGATCTGACTGCACTTTGTCACAAAACTTCACTATTATTTTGACACTTTTAATAGTTGGAGCGGAAACATTGATCGCCAAGTCTGGTCAATTTTTGTCCAACGCATTTCAGGAAATGACCTGAATAAGTAGCTAGAGATAATTAATTACACATATTTAATCACCTGTTGCCTCTCCTAACCAAGAAATTAATTTTGCACCACTACTTATTACTTAATTACTGTTTATTTTGTAATTTTATCACTAATTCTTGGAAAGGTTGCCAATCATCTTTATAGGTAATTGCCTCCCAAACCGATTCGATTAGCGGTCTAAGTAAAGCAGTTTTAGGATTATAATGCGTTAAGGTGTTCCCAATTTGAACCAAAGAATCTGAGGGTAATTGATTTAAGACCAAACTATATAATTCTCGCCAACGTTGCCAATCAGCTTTCGGTAAATCCATATTTTCAAGAATTAGAGAACTATTTTCTCGCCAACCGTAATTAAATTGTTCACTTAATTGATAGAAAAAGTCGTGATAACCGAGGCCAGTTTCTTGGAGAACTTCCACGGTTTTGCTGACCAGTAAAGCAGATTCGGGAGTAAAAATATCCTCAAAACCTAACTTTTTGAGCATCATTTTTTGATAATAAAAATTGTAATGCTGGTCATAGTTAGCCAAAGCCAGATCTAACTCTAACAAGGAGACGACCATGGCCAGGGGAGATTGCAGTAACTCTAGATTTAAGCGACAGATAAAAGGCTGATTGCCATAACTATAACGGCCGCTGTAGTCGAAATAGGCCGCCGTAAATTGGGGATTATAGGAAGGAATAAAAGCGTAGGGACCATAATCGAAACTTTCCCCGGTAATTGACATATTATCAGTATTGAGAACCCCATGACAAAAACCTGCGGCCATCCATTGGGCCGCTAATTTAGCGGTTCTTTCGATTAAAGCGGCGTAAAATTTTAAATAGCGATCGCTATCTTGGGGATTGATTTCAGGATAATAATAAATAATCACATGATCGAGGAGTCTTTTAATTAAATCGCTACGTTTAATATGAAATAAACGCTCAAAAGTCCCGAAACGAATATGAGAATTACTAACTCGAATCATCACCGAAGATCGCGTCGGGGAAGGTTCATCACCGCGCCAGAGGGATTCCCCCGTTTCCACCAAACTGAGACAGCGAGAGGTATTCACCCCTAAACCGCGTAAAGCTTCCCCAGCTAAGACTTCTCTGACTCCACCCTTGAGAGTTAACCTACCGTCCGCATGACGGGAATAGGGAGTCCGTCCCGATCCTTTCGTACCAAAATCGTATAATTTGCCATCAATACCCCTAACTTGACCGTAGAGAAAACCGCGACCATCTCCCAAGAAAGGATTATACTCGCCAAATTGATAACCGTGGTAACGCAGGGCCAAAAAGGGGGTCAGGGATTGAAATTTACCAAAAGCCTCGATAAAATGCTCATCTAAGGTTAATTCTGGCTGAATTCCCACCAAAGGTAATAAAGCATCATTGCGAAAACGAAGGATATGACTGGGAAAATCCGCGGCTGCAACTTGATCATAGTATTGGTCCCCCAAGTCCTGCATGGCGCTTTCGTAAGGGAGACTGAGAAAGGGATTGGTGAGATGGTCTGTCATAGTGGTGGTGTCGATCGAGCGTTGAGGCGATAAAGTGATAAAGATAGCCAAAAAATTTTCCTACTGAGACTATCAAACAGCGATGCCCGATTCTATTATGTATCAAGGGGACTATTTTCTTGTCCTTGAGGCCGATCAACCTGAACAATTCCAGACTCCCGACCAGTTGCGGGATAAGTTAAAAGATTTAATCACCGCAAAACCAGAGATTTGTCCCCGACAATTGGCGAAATTCTCTAGTTTTGAGGAAAAATCTCTCTATCTGCGCGATAATTACTGCGAGTTAGACCTGGGTGAGGAGGGTTATCTACAATGGTATGTGGTCCGTTTGGAAAAATAAGGAAACCCGTTATTCAGTAGTTAGGTGTTAAAAACTGTCAGACACCCCCCTTATCAAGGGGGGATTAAGGGGGGATCCATCTTCAATTTAATTATAACCAGTTACTTAGTTATTAAGGCAGAGGCAATCAGAGCAATTATCTTTTTAACTTTTTACTTTCTAACTTGATCATTATGGGAGAAATAGAAGATTTACTGGCACAAATGAAGGCAGAATACCAGAAACGGGATCAGGAAAAACCGATGCCGTCCCCTTCTTCTCGCCAAGAAAAAGATCGTTCCCCGGCCGAATTTAAGGTTAATTATGCCAGCGATTCTGCTACCGATGCGCTTTTAAAAGCTTTAGCCTTAGAAAACCAAGCAAGGCAACAACAGGAGGCAGCGGAAAAAGAAAAAGCGGCGGCATTAAAACAGCAGCGCAAGCGAGAAGCTTTAACTAGAAAGGCAAAGCAATGGTTAGATAAATTAGATGCCAAATCGGAGGAAGGACGCTGGTTTGAGGAGTTTTCATATAGCTACGATTCTCCTTTAGAAGCGGCGATTACTTATCTAGAAGCTTTGGGAGAAGTGGACATTTCTAAATGATCAGGTCTAATTTAAAGTTGTGGGTAAATTTGCTTGGTCAAAAACTCGATTATGCCACCAAATATTATCACCGGCTAGAATATTTGTGCCGTAACGAGGGACGATGCCATAAACAGTGCCGGGGTCATAATCCAAAGCTTGACTGATGAGATTGTAGAGACGTTGTAGATCAAAACCCCGGGGGTCACAATGGGGATATTTTCCTTGATTAATCAGAAAACTATCTACGGCAAAATGGCTGACAATTTGCGGTAATTGTCCCGTTTGTAAGGCTGCGAGGAGATAATATTTCGCCGTTTGTTGGTATTGAAAATCGCTGTAACCGGGGAGGGGTTGCAAGCGTCCTTTGGTCAAACAGTGGGATCCCGGCGCTTGTACCAGTTCAATGTTAACACTGGAGATAACCCGACGATTTCTTTCGGCAAAAACTGGTCGCAAGCGATCGCAATTAGGGTGAGATAGCTGCTGACAAATCGCTTCTGTTGCCCATAATGCGGTAGTTTTTGCCCCATCAAAGTAATTTGTGGGATATTCTTTGACTAAACGCTTAAAGAAGGCTTCTGAAGGCGTATTTAACCAAATTCTCGCCCTTTTTTCTAACTCAGAGGCCGATCGCGTACTCAAAGGAACACCCGCTAAAGCAAGTGCAAAACCCTTGACGCGGATAGTTTCTGGGGTAAGTTGCCACAGTTGACGCACTAATTGATCCCTGGTGTCTGCGGGCAGCATTTCGGCTGCTTGTTCATAAAAAGTGGCCGTGGGACGGTGACGTTCAAAAAAAGGCCGGGCGATCGAGTCTAAAATATCTCTATCCCTGGAATTCGGTTTGCGGGGGATGTAAACATTGGGACCCAATTTCATCGGACCGCGAGCATATTTTTTCTGTTCTTCGATGTTACCCGCAGTCATACTCCAAGCTGTATCGTGGAGAATAAACAAGGGAACGCGATCGAGGGTTAATTCGGTTTCTGGCGGGGCAATTTGCAAAAATTCGGCGATTTTCTGCTTTTCTAACTCATCTAGGCTCTTACCGGCTAAATTCTCCCCCACAGTGGAGGGATTAAAAATATTTATGGTGGCAGTGGAGAGACTAGAGGTATTCAGTTTTAAAATCAGTAGGGACAAGACCAAGCTAATCACCAAAGAAGTCACTCCCGATCGCCATTGTTCCGGGGGAAAGATAGAATATCTAGGGAGAGAAAATTGTCTTGATTTTTGCCGTCTTTGTCGATTCATCGGACTCTTTTAACTCTTTCCACCCATTGTATTCACTTTCTCGAAAAAGGGAATTAATACTAAATCCGTTGAGTATAGGCTACATAAGTAGGTGGGTGGAATTAAATATAAGATGAACGTAGGTTGGGTTGAAGAATGAAACCCAACGCCCGCATGGGTTACGCTACCGCTAACCCATCCTACAAATAATTGTGCCTCCCTACTTATCAGGATAGGCAATAGGCAATAGGCAATAGGCAATAGGCAGCTTTATTCTCCCCACTTCCCCACACCCCACACCCCACACCCTACACATAATTACTGAGGAACCATTGAGTATTAAAAGCTCGATCGCAGGATATTTCTAGTAATCTTATCCCTGATTCCGGCAAAACTGCGATTTTTTCCTTAAAATCAGTCCAATCGCTGATTAAATGGTAATCAATACCGTAGGTGCGACAGAGTTGGCAAAAGTCGATATTTTGGGGAGTGGCAAAAAATTCTTCAAAGGGAGGGTCAAATTTGGCGATCGGCAACATCTGGAAAATGCCTCCCCCCTTGTTATTGATTAAAATTATGGTCAAGGAGCCAACAAAATATTTTTTGATTAAAAAACCATTTGTATCGTGTAATAGGGCTAAATCTCCCGTTAATAGCAGACTGGGGACATTTTTATAAGCTATTCCTATCGCAGTGGAGAGGTTGCCGTCGATGCCATTGGCCCCGCGGTTAAAATAGGGACGAATTTGGCGATCGCTAGGCGGGTTAAAAAACTCGGCATAGCGAACAGGCATACTATTAGAGATAAAGATCGGGGTACGGGGGGGGAGGTATTGGGAGAGCAGCCAGGGGATTTTACCTTCAATCAGTTTAGTTTCTGCTGCCAAAAGGCGATCGATGGTTAATCGAGCTTGCTGGTCGAATTTTTGCCATAATTGCCGATATTCTCGATTATTATCGGTTTTATCTGGGAATAGATCCCCTAATTGCTCGATATTTCCCCTGAGATGTCCGGTTTTTCCCTGTAGAGGATCGTAATTATCGGGATGGGGATCGATAATCCAGCGCGGACAGTCGATTTCTTCTAACCAGGTCCGTAATTCTTTGCTGGTGGGTAATTCGCCAATTTGCAGGACAACATCGGGGGTTAATTGGGTCCTAAGGGCAGGATTCCGCAATAATAAATCATAGGTAGTGATGAGATGGGGATTTAACCCTGCATAGTTTCGCAGAGGAGATAAAGCTTCCGCTAAGACGGGATATTGTTGCGATCGGGCTAAATCAGCGATCGCCTGACAGTAACTTTCAGGGTTTTGCGGGGAAGCTAATCCCGCGATGATAATTCCTTGGGGGGGTAAAGAAGGAATTTCGAGAATTGAGTGGTTAATTGGCATATTTTGCCGAGATATATGGCTAAAAAAAGCCTCTTGGTCAAAATTAGCCTCTAAATTGTTAATTTCTAGATCGGGAGTTGGTGCGAGGGGATCCCGAAATGGTAAGTTGAGATGCACCACTCCGGGGACAGGATCAAGACAGCGCCACCACGCGTGGATGATAGTTTGACGGAGATAGCGTAAACGCTCGATATTGGCACTAGGACAGCTAATTTCCGCTTGCCAGTTGGGATAATTACCGTAGAGTTTGACTTGATCGATAGTCTGACCGGCGTGAGCATGACGCAATTCTGGGGGGCGATCGGCGGTTAGAATTAATAAAGGGACATGACTTTCTTTTGCTTCAATGACTGCGGGATAAAAATTAGCCGTGGCAGTGCCAGAAGTGCAGACTAAAACCACCGGTTGATATAATTGTTTGGCTAATCCCAGGGCAAAAAAAGCGGCCGAGCGCTCGTCTAAGATGGGAATAGCTTCAATCTGGGGATGTCTTGCCAAGGCTATCGTTAAAGGAGTCGATCGCGATCCGGGAGAAACCACCCCTATCTTCAATCCCAAACGGGCCAATGTTTCGACTAAAATAGAACCCCAAAGTGTATTAAGATTGCGAAAATCGATCGACATTTATCAGTTCAGTGCAAAGGTTAGGGAACAATAAGATAAATTTAACATTGGCTGGAACCGGCCAAGAATAAGTTATTCCTAAGTCAGCGATGCAGAAGTTACTAAAAGAGAGCGAAGGCAATTAGTCCCTACAATAATATTATTGCGCCAATGGTAGGGGCGCATCGCGTACGGACAAAATGTCCTATAGATATTTCGACCAAATTGAGATGCACCCAGTTTTCAAGTTCCCTATAGCTAAAGCAAACTAACATCAATAGGTTTTGAAAATTTTCCCTTATGATCCTGATTACAGACCAAATTTACCAGCGTATTTTCACCCACGCAGAATCCACCTATCCCGAAGAATGTTGTGGGTTACTCTTGGGAAAAATTACCGAAACAGCAGCCCAAGTGATCACCGTGCAAACCACAGAAAATAACTGGTCAGGTAATAGGAAAAACCGCTTTAGTATTGCGCCAGAAGTGCTTTTACAAGCTCAAAAATCGGCGCGGGAAAACCAGCTAGAAATTATTGGTATCTATCATTCCCATCCCGATCATGCCGCCATTCCCTCGGAAATTGATCGCCAATTAGCCTGGTCAGGATATACTTATTTAATTGTCTCCGTAGTTTCAGGACGAGCGATCGATTTACAAGCTTGGCAACTGGACGAAGGCGAACAATTTCAACCGGTAAAAATATTGTAGTCTTGTATGACTAGCGCTTCCCCCGCTTTCCACTCACCCGCAATCGATTTAATCGGGATAAGTCCCCTGTGGACAGGTTTTAGCCAACCTCGTTTTTCCCCCGATCCTTCCGGGGTAAAAGTGCAGTGCCATGGACGATTATTATGGTTAGGAATAGGTTGCATCCGTGGGACGGAGAAAGCGGTCATAGATAGGGCAATTAGGGATGTTTTTAAGCGTTATCACCTCTCTTTAGCCGCTATTGCTGGTATCGCCACCCTTGACATCAAAGCTAATGAACGGGGTTTAATTGCCTATTGTCAAGAGCAAGGATTGCCACTAAAAACCTTTACTGCTGAGGAGTTGAGAGATATTAATGTCCCCAATCCCTCAGCTATTGTCAACAAGAAAGAAGGAACCCCTAGCGTCGCTGAAGCTGCCGCTTTAAAAATGGGCGATACTTTGCTAGTCAGCAAGCAAATAGAAGCAAAATCGGTGACGGTGGCGGTTTCTTTGGCAGCAAGGGAATATAGAGGATAACAAATCGATGCTTAAACAGGTTTTATTTCTTAGTAATGGTCATGGTGAGGATTTAAATGCTAGTTTAATTCTGGGGGAATTACAAAAAATTCAGCCCCAATTATCTATAGCTGCTTTGCCTTTAGTGGGAGAGGGAAAAGCTTATCAAAAATTGTCAGTACCAATTATTGCCCCCACTGCCACTATGCCATCGGGGGGAATTATTTATACCAATCCTTTGAATTGGATTAAGGATATTGGTGCGGGATTAATTAGTCTAACTATTCAGCAAATTCAGGCAGCTTTTAAAGTTAGCAAGGATTGTGATTTATTGATAGCAGTGGGGGATATCGTGCCGATTGCGATCGCTAGTTTAACCAGTCGTCCCTTTGTGGCTTTTATTGTTTCTACTTCCAGTTATTACGAAGGCACAATTAAATTACCTTTGCTGACAAAATTATGTTTAAGATCGAAGAATTGTTTAAGAGTTTTTACCCGGGATAAATATACAGCAACAGACCTACAAAATCGGGGTATTAAAAAAGCGATTTTTGCTGGTTATCCGATTATGGATGTCTTAACACCAACGGGTAAAGATTTAGAATTAGATCGTCAAATTCCCATGATTGCTTTATTAGCGGGGAGTCGTTTACCCGAAGCTTTGAGTAATTTGGCTTTACAGTTACAAGTCTGTGAGGAAATAGTTAAAATTAAACCGATGCAGTTTCGGGCTGCTATCATTCCTAGTATCAGAGAAACCGACTTAGAAAATTTAGCTAAACAAGAGGGATGGCATTATTTAGGAGCGGGAAAATTAGAGAAAAATGGGGCTTTATTGTGCTGTTATCGTGATGCTTTTGCCGATATTCTACACCATTGTGACGCTTGTTTAGCCATGGCGGGTACAGCAGTAGAACAAGCGGTGGGATTAGGAAAACCCGTCCTACAAATACCCGGATTTGGTCCCCAATTTACCTATCCTTTTGCCGAGGCACAAATGCGCTTATTAGGGGAATCGGTGATAACTATTGGACAGAAACCCACGGAGGTAAATTTATTTAAAAATGCCGCGGTTAAAATTATTGATATTTTGGCAGATTCTCGTTATTTACACAGATGTTTAGAAAATGGCAAAATTAGAGTGGGAGAGTCCGGAGGTAGCAGAAATATTGCCGAGGAAATTTATAGCATTTTTCAAAAGTAATGGCAGAGATAGTTATACTAAATCCGTTGAGTATAGGCTACATATCAGGAGAGGCAATAGATAATCAGTTTTTAATAACCAGATTTAGGATTAAAATAAAATTATTGTACTATCATTACTCCCAGGGATGTTACCAAAATGTCTAACGAAACCGTTACTTATAGTCTTGAATCTGTCCTCAAGGAAATCAAAGATAGCATCAAGGAAGTTAACCAAAAAATCGATACCTTGCAACAGGATATTAACCAGAAATTTGATAAAATCGACGAACGGCTAACTAAGCTAGAGGTAGGACAGGCAAAACTGACTGAGAAAGTCGATGGGATGGATAGAAGACTAGAAAAGCTGGAAGGAACCCAAAAAAATCAAGTTTGGACGTTAATTATTCTTTTAGGAGGGGCCATCGGCACGGCAGCGTGGCGATCCTTTTTTTCTGGTAATCCTTAGAAATATTGCCATAATACTAAATCCGTTGAGTATAGGCTACATATCAGGAGAGGCAATAGGCAATAGAGGCAATAGAACGTAGGTTGGGTTGAAGCATGAAACCCAACACCTGCAAGGGTTACGCTACCGCTAACCCATCCTACAAATAATTGTGCCTCCCTACTTATCAGGACAGGCAATAAATAATCAGTCTTTAATAACCGGATTTAGGATTAAAATAAAATTATTGTACTATCATTACTCCCAGGGATTTTACCAAAATGTCTAACGAAACCGTTACTTATAGTCTTGAATCTGTCCTCAAGGAAATCAAAGACAGCATCAAGGAAGTTAACCAAAAAATCGATACCTTCCAACAGGATGTTAACCAGAAATTTGATAGCCTACAGAAGGATTTTAACCAGAAATTTGACAAAATCGACGAACGGCTAACTAAGCTAGAGGTAGGACAGGCAAAACTAACTGAGAAAGTCGATGGGATGGATAGAAGACTAGAAAAGGTGGAAGGAACCCAAAAAAATCAAGTTTGGACGTTAATTATTCTTTTAGGAGGAGCGATCGGAACAGCAGCGTGGCGCTCTTTCTTTTCTGGCAATCCTTAGAAATATTACTATAATTTCTCACTTTAGGGTAGTTATGAGGGGAAATTAGCAGATGTGAAACTCAGGTTAAAAATAAGGGATATCTAACCCATCCTACCCCTAATTATGCTTTCCTCAACCATCTTTTTAACAATCGCCACAATGCCACTATTATCCCCCCAATTAAAACTAAAGGAAACATAACCACCCCCAGAAAGAAAGCAACGATTAAGGGATATTTTCGGGTTTCTAATTGCCGAATTTCATCATCGCACTTTTGAACATATCCTGCTAACCCCAATGCTTGATATAATTCCCGCGCTTGAAGAATTGCTTCTTTCGCTTCCGATATACGTTTGAGTTTATAGTAGGTAAGTCCCAGATTAAACCAAGCATTCGCTTCACCCCCCCGATCACCGATTTCCCGAAGGATTGCTAAGGACTGTTGATGAAACTCGATCGCTTTTTGGTATTCTCCTAGGGAATTGTAAACATTGCCTAAATTAGGGTAGGAATACGCTTCACCCCCCCGATCACCGATTTCCCGTTTGATTGCTAAGGACTGTTGATGAAACTCGATCGCTTTTTGGTATTCTCCTAGGGAATCGTAAACAGTGCCTAAATTATTGTAGGAATTCGCTTCACCCCCCCGATCACCGATTTCCCGAAAGATTGCTAAAGACTGTTGATGAAACTCGATCGCTTTTTGGTATTCTCCTAGGGAATTGTAAACATTGCCTAAACTGGTGAGGGATGCGGCATAATTCCAGTTGGTTTGCTCCTCCTGTTGTTGGTAAACAGTGACTAATTCAAGGTAATAATCCGCTAGGGTTTGATAATACCCCCGTCGGGTGAGAAAATCCTCGATAGCACGGAGAATATCAAAAGCATTGTCGTACTCGGTTAACTGATAGCAATGATAGAAAATTTCTAGGTAAGGTTGCACATCGTTGAGGATTTCCCAGGAGTCGGGTTGAGCAATAGAAAGATAATAGGCGATCGCTTTTTGGTGTAATTCCCTTTGATCACCGGCTTTGTATTGTGCATATTCCCAAACTAAAGGCTGAAAACTAAAAATTCGCTGGCGATTTTCCTCTTTTTCTTCTAATAATGATCGTCGCTGTAATTCTCGCAGATCTGCCGTGATCTCGGATAGTGCGATCTCCGGGTAATTATCCATCACCGCTTTGGCTGCTGGAGAATCAAATTCTCGGCGATAAATGCTGGTTTTAGTGAATAATTCCTGCTGTCTTTGGCTAAGTCGCTGAAAACTAGCATCTAAAACTAAAGCAATTCCCACTGTCTCTTGACGATGACTCCCCACCACCTGCGGATCGCTCAAAAGTTGCGATAAATTTCCTAATCCTAAATCCGCTAACCTTTCTAAACTGGGGTTTTGCGGAAATTCTGCTAAGATTAAATCCGCCACCAATCGCAGGAGTAATGGATGACCATCCACCCGTCGAGAAAAGTTCTCTAGATCCCCTGTTATTTGCGATTCCGCTAACAATTGCGCCCCTTCAGGTGGTTTCAAACCTTTTAGCTCAATCCAACGGTTAAAACCCCTAGTTTTTGGCTTTTCTCTGGTGGTGACTATAATTTTGCTGGTGTCACCTTTTTCTATCCAAGCAGTGAAAAACTGCTGATAAAATTCATTATTCCAAGAACCATCTTCCCCTAATAAACTCTCTAGATTATCGATAATAATTAGGTGGCGATGGCGTTGCAATTGTCTGATTAAAGCTTCCTGTAAATCTATTTCTTTTTCGGGGACAGGATAACCAAATTCCGTCAGGAGTTGGCGAGCTAAACCACTAAATCCGCCCAGATTTCCCGCTTCCCACCAAAAGCGTTTTGGGAATAAATCTTCATCGTCCCCTAGGGAAGGATCTAGGGTAATTTTCTCCTCAAAAATTTTACTGGCTAGGGTAGATTTTCCAATCCCTCCAACTCCTTTGATGCCAATCATCGTAACATTTTGATCAGTAAACCACTGCTTAATTTGGGTGATTTCCTCCTTCCTTCCCTGCCAATAGGCGAGACGTTTTCGAGCATCTCCTCCCTTGAAAGTACTCCTTTGACTACTGCGATTATTTTCTATTGCGTCTGCTTTTGCGTGCAGAGCCGCCAGTCATTCAGGAGGGATTCCTAGATTTAAATTACCCTTAACTTCTTGAATGTTCAATTGTTGTTTAATATCTTTGTTTATTTGTGTACCAATTTGAGTTTTTGTTTCTGTTTGATTCTGATTAATTGTCATAATTTGTTGTGCTAGGGTTTGGATTTCTTGGGCAAAATTGGGGTCTTTGAGCATTTCTACCTGTAAAAAAGGAACCACTTGCTGTTCAATCATCGCCTCGGATTTAGTTTGTTCTGCTGCCGCTAAAACCTTGGCTGCGGAGGGTTCCTTTTGTAACTTTTGCTTAATTTTTTGCCACAATTCTACACCTTTATCCATTGCTCCTTCCGTTAATTTACCGATAACAGCTTCAAAGGCGATTTTAGCGATTTCGGCGGCGGCTAACTCTGCTAACATAATTATCAATTGCGAGAATTTTTCGCCATTCTAGCACAACGGCAACAGCAGTTGTGGACGGTTTAAATGTTTGGTTGACTGTTCAAAAAGTAAAAAACAAAACTCTGATATCGTTGCCACAACAGGATTGAGATTAGGGCGAAGCGGACGCGCTGGTAAGCTAAGACATATTTAGGGTTTGCGGCAAAAAGTACGGGCGAAGCGGGAGCATCTCACCTTTGCAATGAGCATAAATACTTAGTGGAAAAATAGGCTTTTCGAGGGTAATTCTTGTTTTAATTCTCCATGTACGCAGTCTTTAAAAGCCTCTATTTCGTTCCAAGACACGATTAAGAGTGGCTTT
>NZ_JAPZQM010000672.1:0-9537 GCF_027530565.1 Microcystis sp. LE19-10.1B
GGGTCTGCTGAAAAAGTTTTTCCTAGAAGCAGGGTGTAGGGTGTAGGGTGTGGGGTGTGGGGTTTTACCGATTTTGAGGGGGTCAATTACCTAATTTTCAGGGAAAAAGTAGCTGAATTTCCCCCTGATCACTCCCATATCTGGTACTTTTGGATTTCAAAAAAGTCTAAAACTCTTATCCAGCAAGGTTTTTAGATTTATTCAGCCAGCCCTAATTGACTATAATTAAGACTAGAGTGTTTTCTAGGGCGAAATATAGCTATGGCAGCAGTGATTTTAAACTTAGATACAGTCAATCTCACCGATGAGCAGTTTTACTGTCTCTGTCAAGTTAACCCAGATTGGCAACTAGAAAGAAACGCCCAAGGAGAATTAATTGTGATGCCACCTGTTGGGGGAATTAGCGGCAACCGAGAGGCCGATTTTATTAGTTTACTTTGGTTGTGGAATCGTCAAACCGGATTGGGTAAAGTCTTTAGTTCGGCGACGATTTTTCGTTTGCCGAAAGGCGGAGATCGCGCTCCCGATGCCGCTTGGGTGAGTTTAACTCGTTGGCAAGCTCTGAGTCGAGAAGAACAGGAGAAATTTCCGCCTATTTGTCCCGATTTCGTCATTGAACTGCGCTCCCGTAGCGATTCCCTCCCGGAAATTCAAGCGAAAATGCAGGAATATCTCCACAGTGGTTTGCGATTAGGTTGGCTAGTTAATCCTCAACAACAACAAGTGGAAATTTATCGTCCTCAGCAACCCGTAGAAATTATGGAACTACCGGCTAATTTAAGCGGAGAGGATGTCTTACCCGGCTTTAGTCTATTTATCTCCATTTTTGAGTAAAATATCCTTAAAACCGAGGTATGATCAGACCTCTGGTCAAAATCAAAATAGGAGTCGCTCGTCAGTAGTCAGGGTAAATTCAGGCACTTTTTCCCTGAAAATTGGCTAATTGACCCCCTAAAAATCGGTAAAACCCCACACCCTACACCCTACTCCTAGGAAAAACTTTTTCAGCAAACCCTATTTAACTATGACCACCGATACTGTCACCACTCCCTCGCCCAAAAAACTCTGGTTAGCAGCCATTAAACCACCAATGTATAGTGTGGCGATTATACCGATTATTCTGGGAACAGCGATCGCTTATCAGGAAACAGGTCTATTTTCTCCCCCGGTTTTTGCCACTTTTATCCTCTCAGCTATTTTAATTCTCGCTTGGTTAAATCTCAGTAATGATGTTTTTGATGCCGATACCGGGATCGATGTCAATAAGGCCCATTCGATTGTTAATTTAACCGGTAACAAATCTTTAATTTTCTGGCTGAGTAATCTTTTTCTATTATTAGGCATCGCTGGTATTTTTGCTATTAGTTATGGGCGAGGCGATTGGATGCTCCTAGAATTAATCGCCCTCTGCTGTTTTTTGGGCTATACCTATCAAGGGCCTCCCTTCCGTCTCGGTTATCAAGGATTAGGTGAAATTATCTGTTTCTTTACTTTTGGACCCTTGGCGATTGCCGCTGCCTACTATTCCCAAGCTGGCACTTTTTCCCTCTCTAGTCTAGCGGCTTCAATTATTATCGGGATTACTACTTCTATCATCCTTTTTTGTTCCCATTTCCATCAAGTCGCCGATGATCTCAAAGCGGGTAAAAAATCACCTATTGTCCGTTTAGGTACTTTAAAGGGTTCTAAAGTTTTAACCGTAGTGACGGTTCTCGTTTACGTTTTAACGGTAGTTTTTGTCCTGCTCCAGGTTTATCCCCCTCTCACTCTTTTAATCTTCCTTAGTCTCCCTTTCGCTTGGCAATTAGTCAACCACGTTAACCAAAATCACGACCAACCTCAGCTAGTCAGTAACTGCAAGTTTATAGCGGTTAATCTTCACTTTTTTAGTGGCATTCTCTTCTCCCTTGGCTATTTCCTTGCTTCCCGTTGATCAACCCGATTTTTTTTCTTAAACCCCTTTATCAGTTATCAGTTATCAGTTATCAGTTATCAGATTTGAGTTTTAAGTGTGCAGTATGTATTAAGTGGGAAGTATTTAATACGGCGGATTCAGCCTTAGTCTGGTACATCTTCCAGTTTCCTACTGTCTTTTTACTGTTTACTGATCACTGATTACTGTTTACTGTACCCGATCAAGTTTGCACTTATTAACGGAAAAGTGACAGAATAGGGAGATAGATCGCCACAAATAAAGGTTAGCATGAGTGAACAACCCCTCGGATCGGTTATTCAAGGTTCCCTGAGTGAAGGTTTAGAAATCCGTCTTTATCCGGATATTTCGGTAGAAGATATGCGCGTCGGTAAGTTTTTGGTGGTGCAAGGCACTCGATCGCGTTTTTTCTGTCTCCTCACCGATGTCTCCCTGGGTAACTCCAGTCCCCGGATTATCGCGAATCCTCCCCATCCCGATGATAGTTTTATGCGCGATGTTTTAGCGGGTAGCGGTACTTATGGTACTATTGAACTATCGCCTATGCTCATGTTTACTCCGACTGGAGGTAATTCTCCCGCAGTTTCTGACACTTCTTTAGGCTCTTTTCAACCCCAAACTAGCGCCGATTTAGAATTACTGCCAGTTAAAACTATTCCCGCGCATTTTAGCCAAGTTTATGAAGCTTGTGAGCAGGATTTTCGCATGGTTTTCGGTTGGGAAGATGATCCCACCAGAAAGAATTTTGCTATTGGTCAACCCCTTGACATGGACGTGCCAATATGTATTAATCTCGATCGCTTTGTGGAACGTAGTAACGGTGTTTTTGGCAAATCCGGGACGGGAAAATCCTTTTTAACCAGATTACTAATTTCGGGCATTATTCGCAAACAAGCAGGGGTTAACCTCATGTTTGATATGCACTCGGAATACGGTTGGGAAGCGATGAAAGAGGGGAAGGAGGTTTCTACGGTGAAAGGATTATGTCAATTATTCCCCGGACAGGTAGAAATTTATACCCTCGATCCCGATTCTACCAAACGCCGGGGAGTACGAGGAGCGCAGGAATTATTCTTAAGTTATAATCAAATTGAAATCGAGGATATTCGTTTAATCGGTCGGGAATTAGGCATCTCGGAAGCTAGTTTAGATAATGCCAATATTCTCTATAACGAGTATGGAGAATCTTGGATTACTCAGTTATTAAATATGAGTAACGAGGATATTAAAATCTTCTGTACGGAAAAACAAGGCCATGCGGGATCAATCATGTCCCTCCAGAGAAAATTAATGCGTCTAGATAGTTTGAAATATTTAAGAAGTGCTTGTCCCCACAATTATATCGATCAGGTTTTACAAGCTTTAGATGCAGGTAAGCACGTTGTCATTGAATTTGGCTCCCAAAGTAATATGCTTTCCTATATGTTAGCCACCAATATGATCACCCGTCGGATTCATGCTAATTATGTTAAAAAAGCTGAATATTTTTTACAAACCAAAAACCCCGTTGATCGGCCGCAACAGTTAGTGATTACTATTGAAGAAGCTCATCGATTTTTAGATTCTGCCGTGGTGCATCAAACTATTTTTGGAACCATCGCTAGGGAGATGCGAAAATACTTTGTTACTCTCTTAATTGTTGATCAAAGACCTTCAGGAATTGATAACGAAGTCATGTCTCAGGTAGGGACAAGAATCACCTGTTTATTAAACGATGAAAAGGACATCGAAGCCATATTTACAGGGGTTTCTGGAGGGGGAAGTTTGCGATCAGTTTTAGCGAAATTAGACTCAAAACAACAAGCTTTAGTTTTAGGTCATGCGGTCCCTATGCCGGTAGTAATTCGTACTCGCGCCTACGATCAAAAATTCTATGCTGAAATAGGTGCGACCGACTGGCGAGAATTACCCGATGAGGAAGTATTAGCGGCGGCCAAAATTGCCAAAGCCGATCTAGGATTTTAAAGGAATTTATTTGGGAGATTTCTCCAATGGTTCTTCTGGAAAGAAGCAATAAAATCCTCAGTACCCGGAATGATACCAAAAATCTCCTCGGATAATTTCAGCAGTTGAGGATTATTAAAAAGACTATAATATTCGGGATCTTCTCGAAAGGTTTGCCAACGATTAAGAACATCCATTTTCTGCCCTTCTTGTTGATAGGATAAGCCATCAAAGGAACTACCACCAGCAAAATTGGCAACTAACTCTTTTTTCGAGTCATCAAAAGGAATTTGCAGTCTTTCTGTAATTGCTTGCCGATAATTGACATCTGTTAACCATTGATTATAGTTGATTCCCAAACGATAGCGATCAGCACTTTTTTGGTAACTTAGATAAACCTGAGCGTATTTTTCCCAGAGAACAGCAATATTTTTTAAGTTTTCTTTGCCCCATTTTTGATAAATGCTGGCTAATACATTGAAAGGATCCCGCAGAATAACTATAGAAAAAACCTCTTGACTTTTGCCTACCCACTGCTCATGATAGCGATCCATCAAATCGCTGAAATTTTCAATATCTTTTTCCTCAAAGCTGACAATTATCGCCTCTTTGGGATGTTGTTTGAGCTTTTGACCATTAAAGCGTTGATCATTTTTTGAATAAGTGACAATTTCTTTATTAAAGAAAGGATTTCTCTCAAAAAAGAAGTATTTTTTCTTAAAATCCCAGTAGTTAATCCCCTTGCAGTCAATTCTTCCTGTACCTTTGTAAATACGAATTTCCTTTCCTGCTAAATAGCAGTGATTGGCAAAAACTACCTGACCAGGTATCTGGGAAAAAATCCAATTGATAATCGCATGATTACCACTTCTTTTAATGCCAAATACTCGAATTTCTTTATTGTTGATTATGGTTGACATTTGATTGATGACACTAGCAAGAGAAAGTAATTTATCTAAAAACTGTTGGTTCCAAGTTTTTGAGTATAAGAATATACAAAAAATAGGTATATCGATATACTAATCTCGACTGGTAGTGTGACAAAGATCAAATGTGTTTGTCAATGAGTATTTATACTCAAACAATAATCCCTTGATTCTGAGGACAACTCACAGTCAAGGTAATTTTGTCAAAACCTTTTGTTAGAATCAGAAAGCTCGACAGTCTTAACCCTGGATGAAAACTGGTTTCCCTAACTATGCAACAAGGTGATTTAATCGAGATCGAGATTACCGACCTCAACCATACGGGCGAAGGTGTGGGAAAATACCGAGGACAGGTGATTTTTGTGCCGGATACGGTCATTGGCGATCGCATTCAAACTCGCATCACCTATATCAAAAAAAGTCATGCGATCGGCAAACTACAAACTATTCTCCAAGCTTCTCCCCATCGTATCCGTCCCCGCTGCATCGTCGCCGATAAATGTGGTGGCTGTCAATGGCAACACATCGAGGACCAATTTCAGCGCCTAGTCAAAAAAGAGCAAGTACAAGAGGTATTAACCAGAATTGGCGGTTTTAGCGATCCTTTGGTTTATCCTCCCCTCACCGGTAATTCTCCCCTCGCTTATCGCAATAAAGCTACCTATCCCCTCGGATTTTCCCCCACCGGCAATGTGCAAGCAGGTTATTATCGTCGCGGCAGCCATCATCTGATTAATCTCAATCAATGTCCGATTCAAGATCAGGCTTTAAATCCGTTTCTAGCAGAGATAAAACAGGATATTCAGGGTCAAGGCTGGTCAATTTACGATGAAAAGACCCACCAAGGACAATTACGCCATTTATCCCTAAGAATTGGCCGCCACACTGGAGAAGTTTTATTAACCCTGATTAGTACCGATAATAATTTACAGGGAATTGAGGCACAGGCGCAGCAATGGCTGGCAAAATACGCCAATTTAGTCGGTGTAACCGTGAATTATCACCCCGAGCGAGGTAATGCTATTTTTGGCGCTCAGACCACAACTATCGCCGGAAGGGACTATATTACCGAAAAGTTCGCCGGATTAACCTATCAATTGGCTGCCGATACTTTTTTTCAGGTTAATACAGAGGCTGCTGAAGCCTTATTTGCGGTTATTTGTCAGAAATTAGACCTTAAAGGTGAAGAAATTCTCATTGATGCCTACTGTGGCATCGGTACTTTTACTTTACCCCTCGCTAAACGGGTTAAAGAGGTGATTGGACTAGAATCCTATAGCTTTTCCCTCGATCGAGCCAAGATTAACGCCCAATTAAATAATATTACCAACACAACTTTTATTTTGGGGGCAGTAGAAAAAACTTTACCGCAACTGACAGTTAAACCCGACATTATTCTACTCGATCCGCCCCGCAAAGGTTGCGATCGATCTGTCCTCGATAGTCTGTTACAGCTGCAAAGTCAACGCATTGTTTATATCAGTTGTCAAAGTGCAACTTTAGCCAGAGACTTGCAATATCTCTGTAAAACAGGCGATTATCAACTGCTAGAAGTGCAAACAGCTGATTTCTTTCCCCAAACTACCCACGTCGAATGCGCCGCTTTTCTTAGACAAAAAACAGCGAATATGGTAGGATGAAATAGGAGGAAAAACCCGACACTTTAGCCGTTTATGGTCGAAAAGTCAATGGGTAAGGATAATAGCATACTAAAGACCGTTCCAGTCAACTACTTTTTTGATTAATTACCCGCTCAAAGTGGCCTTGATTCTCGATTGGTGTGTAGATCAATCATAAAAATATCTAATCAATCTCAGAGACAGAAAAGGGATAAAACATGACTCATTAGGTATGGCAATCAACTAGATCGACGGTTAAGAGACCTTAATCTTTCTGTAAGAGAACAGTCATTGAATATAAGCTAGAGGTAAAGTGCGTGATTGCTATTTCACTGCCAACAAGCAAACGAAGTTGGAACACCATGAGTTTCGCTTCCACCTTGTATCTTTGTCCGATTTTAGATTTATTGACCGCTAGTATTCCCGAAGAATTAGAACCAGAAATTAGATTAGGATTGCAAGAAGCTTTAGTTAATGCCGCTAAACACGGCAATCATCTCGATCCCAGCAAAACCGTGGTCGTTCACTTTTCCAGCAGTAAAGACGAGTATTCTTGGGTAATTACCGACGAAGGTTGTGGATTTACGCCAGGTTGTCCCCATCATGGCTGTAGTTGCGATTGTCCCAATTTTCCCCCCGAAGAAGCGGAAAATGGCCGAGGACTGTGTATGTTATATCAAATCTTCGACCAAGTTCACTGGAATCAACAAGGAACCCAACTGAAACTTTGTAAACAAATTAAACAGGAACGCTGGTTTAATTAATGACCGTGACCGTGAGAAGGACAGGGAGGAGCAGAAATCGAGCGATCGAGCCAGCCTGTAGCCTGTTGTAGCCGAGGAAGTGCTTCTTCTGGCTGATTATCTAATAAAAACACCAAAGCCGTCCCTAATTGTTCGGCGGCCCGAGCATTACGATTGGCTTTCAGACGATGCCAGTCAATCGGTGCGATCGCCAAACGTTCCGCCAAAATCCGCGCCAATTCCGGGGTAGATAGATCATCAATAGTCTGAGATGCGGAGGAGACAGGGGATGGAATCATAATCAAAAGGTTTCGTAAAACCGTAAAATCGTCTATAACTATAGTTTAGACGCAGGAAATCCCATTGAGTCCATGTCCTTAGAAGAAAACCCGTACCCTAACGATGAATCGGCAGAATTTACCGAAGCAATTGAAGAAGTCGAAGCGGCGATCGCAACACTAAAAGACCGTTATCGACAGATCAACGAAGCAGAACAGCAAAAAAAAGACCTAGAGGCACAATTTAGCCAAATAGAACCCCAATGGCGGGAAAATCCCCTACCTGAACTAGAAAAGGAATTGTTACAAATTCGCGAACAGATTCAAGAATTAGAGGTAATTTTAGAAAGCAATTTACTTAAAGAAGGGGAATTAAAGCGCCTATTCTGGGAAGGAATCCGTCGCGGACTGCTGGGGGAGGTTTTTTGGCAAATTGTCCGCTTTGGTGGTATCGGAGTCTTACTGGGTTGGATTCTGCGATCCTGCAGCGGGTGATTGACTGCACAGGGGACAGTGGGGTATGTTGCCTTGAGAAGCTGATTAGGGTTGGGTTCCATCCAGACGGATTTGACAATTATTGGCATCGAGCGTATCTAGAGGATTGCCGTTATAAGTGCCTTGTTTAACTATTCCCAACAGAGAAGCGATAACTATACACTTTCTTTCTTGGTTGGGATAGGGATTGGCGGCATCGGCGGCGGGATATAATACGATTATCGCTTGGTTTGCCCGCGGCTCAAAGGTTAACCCCGGCACATGACCCCGAAAGGAAAACTGTACCCCCGGACTGTCGCCATCAGGGGGAACATCTGGAAAATTATCCACCACCATAAATACTTCCTGCGGCAGACTTAGGGAACCCGCATTAGTATTAGTCGCCACTAAACAACCCGGTTGATTGGCAGTTATTTGCCGGTAAACCGTGGGATCAGTGCCAGTCCCTTCAGTAAAATTAATCGTGCAAATTCTCCCTAGACGGATGGCTTGTCTTTGGGCATCCCGTAGGGCTGATTGTATAGAATCGGTGGCTTCTTGGACTTTATTGCTATTTAACCAAGCTAATAAATTAGGTCCAGTTAAGGCGGCAAGAATTCCCGCAATTGCCAAAGCTACCAAAATTTCTAACAGGGTAAAACCCTGATTTTTATGGACAGTTAAACGACGCATCGGGAATCACCTCGACAGAACTTTCGGCAATAACATTTTCTTGGTTGGGGTAATCTTTAGGAGTTTTATCTGTTGCTTCGACTCGATAATCAATACGGAGACGATGGGGATTATCCAATTGCTCAGCAATATTAAAAGTTTGAAAGAGAGAATAGTCTTTACCGACAATTGGTTTTTTCGCTACTAATCGTTCCTTCGGTATAGGGGTGTCGGGGGGGGGAGCCGTTAGTTGTCTTCTTAAAGCTGTGGCATAACCCTCTTTTCCTGTACACCACTTCTCGTCGAAAGCTAAAGTCGAAGCTTGATATTTGGTATCCTCGAAGTCTTCTTGTATCCAAAAGTTAGCTTGAGCTTGTCTTTCTGACCGAACTTTATATAAGGCATTCACTGCCATTAACTGTAAGGTTCCTGTTAAGAAAGCGGTAATAGTTAAAATGGCAATTATCACTTCTAACATCGAGAAACCTGACTCGGACGACGGTAGTTTTAACGGTATTCCCTTTTCTTTTGATTTCACTTTTCAACCCTCCCCGTTTTTCCTGAAAACCACTGACTTTTTTTAGCTCTCAACTACAGAGTACCCAGTTGACATCCTCACCGCCGTAAACGGACGGTGATTCCCAAACCTCACGATTTAGGTTTCTGCTTCTTTCCCGAAGGATTTTTCGCACCTGCCTTAACAGATTTACTCTGTTCTGGTCTTATGATCGCTCGACAGACTGACACCGCAAGCCCTGCGGCCAAAATATTTTTACTAGCGTTAATATCTCGGTCATGGTGAGTCCCACAGTCTGGACAGTCCCATTCTCGAACATTTAACGGCATTTTTTCAGCAATATACCCGCAATTACTGCACCGTTTAGAGCTAGGAAACCATCTATCTATTTCGATGTAATTTCTTCCATACCAACGGCATTTATAGGCTAA
>NZ_JAPZQM010000330.1:0-3411 GCF_027530565.1 Microcystis sp. LE19-10.1B
AACCCTTATATAGAAAGGCATTTAGCGATTTTTGTCAATTGTTTTTTATCTAGAGCGAACTAATCAATTAAGTCTCTTGCCAGATAAGGATTTAGTCGATTTATGCCCCCCTATCGAACCATACCAAGTAACGAAGAACCATAGTTTCTTCAGCAAAATACTCCTAAAAGTCTTTCCCAGTAAATATTTCACGATTCTATAAGCAAAAATTATCACACAAAGTCGAGAAGAGCCTGGCTACCAATAAATTTCTTCCTTTCCAATCCGTTCTGTCGATTACCAATAACAGATGTCCTAGATGCCTAAGTTTTTTCAGTTTTCTTCTTTGATGTCGATTTTTATTTTTTCGGCTAAACTCTTGCTTAATAATGTGTTTAATTAGCGGAAACCATAACAATTTCACACTTAATTGCGGTAACTTAAGAAACCTCTGTAAATTTCTTCTTCTGCTTTCAAAGGTAATTGGTTGAGGAAATAGGGCAGCTAATCTCTCTAATTGTACCGTTCTGTGACCTTGTAAGAGCAGTATGAGGATTTGCAGGGTAAGATATTGTGCTTCGCTCAGATTAGCTTGTAAACAAGCCGGTTCTTCTGGTTTCTGTGTGGAAACGAGGTCTATACTGATAGTTTCTTCCGCCAAATAGCGATTAAAGTTTTGCCGGATAAGCATTTCACCTTACATAAGCAAAAATTATCACACAAAGTCGAGAAGAGCCACAAGCCTGATAGAATGATGGTAACATTTTAATTTTTTGAGTGGTTGCCATAACCACTCTATTTCTTTGGGGGACATTTGGCTAGAGTCTTTATCCTGCCTACCTTTAAACCTCTTTGTCACCCCTTGAGGGCTTTTAGACTTTTTTTCCCTCAAAAAGTGCTGACCATTGGAGTGATCGGGGGGAAAATTCCTGGACTTTTTCCCTGAAAATTAGGTAACTGACTACCTCAAAATCGGTAAAACCCTACACCCCACACCCCACACCCCACACCCTGCCCCCACGAAAAACTTTTTGCCGCAAACCCTAATTAGTACATAAGCTAAAAGCAAGCTGTGACTGGGTTATAATTTTTGGAGATGTCTATTACGGGGGCGAGATGGAGTCTCAAGGGTGCTGAGGCGGTTTTACGTCTTCGCTCCCTTCAGGTTAGCGGTGATTGGCCTGATTATTGGCACTTTCATTGACAGCAAGAGCATCAACGGCATCATCGGGCTTTGTATCAAGATGGTGTTCCTTTGCTCACAACTGTGATTCAAGCTTGTTGTTCTACTACTTCAAGACACACAGCGATGCTTGTTTGACTTGCCATACGTCCTTCTAAAAGAGCCGCACCCATCTAATTTCTGATTGGCCGATTCAAAAAGGAGAAAAACCAGAGTGGAGTGCGATCCTTTGACCTCAAAATCCTATTTATCCCCTAAATCTCCGTCTTTTCCTGATTATTTTCACCTGATGCTCTTAACTGGCCGCATCTTATTGCAGCACAGTACCACCACCGAACGAGTGCATCAAACCATTCAACAATTAGCGGAAAAATTCGGGGTAGAAGTCCGGGTATATTGTGAATATGAAGCCATTAAACTAACCGTAAAGAGTGAAAATGAATATTCCTCACACTTTAGTCGCCCCATCACCAGCATTGCCGTTAATATGGCTTTAATTACTCAGGTTTTTTTATCGATCGAAAAGTTTCAGCAAAATCGTTTAACCTTGACTGAGTTAATCCAGAAATTAGAAAAGATCGATAAATATCCCCCTATTTATTACCCTCGCTGGTTCATTATTCTGATGTTAGGCCTTACAGGGGCAAGTTTAGCCCGTATTTTTCAGGGAGACTGGGCTTCCTTTGTGATTACGGGAATTGCTACGGCAGTGGGCGTTATCTTACGACAAGAACTGGGGAAAAGGCATTTTAATCCTTTTTTACTTAATTTTCTAGCTGCTTTTTTGGGGGGATGTATCGGGGGAGTGGCAGGCCCACTGGGATGGAGTTCTACTCCTAATATCTGTTTTCTCATCCCGTCGATGATGTTAGTACCGGGGGTTCATCTGATTAATGGAGTCTTAGATTTAGTCGAGAATCATATTCCCATGGGCATGGCACGTCTAGAGTATAGTTTAGTAATTCTTAGTTCAATCGCCTTTGGTTTACTTCTCTCGACAACGGTTACAAACGCCTTACTACCTGTCAGTAATCCTGTTTCTCCCTTACCTCTATTTGAAGATGTTATTTTTGCGGGATTAGCGGCTATGGGATTCGCCATTTTCTTTAATGTGCCGCCGAAAATGTTATGGGCTTGCATTGTCTGTGGCATGGTGGGACATGGGGTAAGATGGTTGTGTATTGACCATGGACCCGGTATTATTTGGGGTAATTTAATTGCTTCTGCTGTTGTTGGGACAATGGCGCTTTATTTTTCTAATCGTTTTCATGCGCCACCGGCTGTAATCGCTTTTGGGGCGGTAGTGGGAATAGTACCAGGAATCTTTGCTTTTCAAGCAGCAAGCGGCTTAATTCAGATTATGACCATACCAGAGAATGCCAGTTCTTTATTACTTGCCACCACCCTAGGCATGATGACAAAAGCTTTTTTAATGACTTTAGCTATTCCCATTGGGTTAGCTATACCTATCCTTTTACGCTTTCAACGCCAACCCAATTTTTAGGAGCAATTCAGTTCTTCAGTTCGCTAGAGCCAAAGAAAGCTTCTGATTATCCAGCAGCCAACGCATTTGATAGGCACGGCGAGCGGCATCCGCCACTTGATTGAGGAAGAAACTCAAACCAACGCCGCTAGAGATAGCACCTAACCAAGGAATTGCCCCACCTACTGAACTGGGAGCTAAATAGATAGTAGCTTGCTGGAAAATCGTTTCAGCTGCCAGCGAGATTGCACCTTTGTCGCCGATTTCAGTGAGAAAATTGTCAAAAGCTTGGCGAGAAAATTGCGTGTGACTGTCTCTCAAATTATCCACCGCTTGCCATTTAGCCTCTGGAGTTTGGGCGGTAGCTGCTGCTAAGATAATCCAAGCAAAATTCCGCTCCTGTTCCGTTGTGGTCGAGTAACCATAACACAAGCCAATTCTCTGAATAGTTTGCAGAGATTGAACTATTGACAGTGGGATTTCGCCAATTACTCCGATAACTCCCATCAAACCGGCAATTGTCCCTTCCACCTCAGCAGTTGTCAGGGTTTTTTGCTGCACCTTCTTCGCTAAATGATCGCAATCTGCTAAGGAGACTTGTTGCCAATCGTGATCTTTCTCAACTCTGTAGTTTAGACTAAAAAATTTGCCTAAAAATAATCCAGCCTTATGAAAATAGCTGAAATCAAAAATCTTGAAGCAAAAAGTAGAGTTAGGATGCTTTTGTTGCCGATTTTTTAGGGGTTGAATGTCGTTTTTTCACAGT
>NZ_JAPZQM010000496.1:0-4062 GCF_027530565.1 Microcystis sp. LE19-10.1B
TGAGGTAGTCAGTTACCTAATTTTCAGGGAAAAAGTACCTGAATTTTACCCCCGATCACTCCAATGGCTGGCACTTTTTGAGGGGAAAAAAGTCCAAAAGTCTTATCCAACAAGGTTTTTAGATTTATTCAGCAGACCCTAGTTAGAAACTATATTTTACTAGCGATAATGGATAGCTAACCAAATACAAGGGGGATTATTGCTAGTAAATTCGACGCGATGTTTTTGGTGAGGAGGAATCAGCAGATAATCCCCCGCTTGCAGATTAACTTGGCTGCCATCCTCATAACTAATCTCAGCAAATCCCTGTAATAAAATCACCCATTCAAACTCAGATTGATCGTACCATTGACCCCGGGGAGTGGTTTGACCAGTGGAAATAATTCTTTCCAGACGAATAGCCTGACTTTGGGCCAAAATTTCCAGAATTTCTCGGTCAGGAATTAGTTCAGGTAAATCAAAAATTGAAGCTGCTATCATTAGTTATTATCCCTTTCTGGATGAAAATCTTTAATTACCGTCGGTATTGCTGTTAAAATTTTCTCAACGATATGAGCAGGTGTATCTAGGTCAGAAACAACAATCCGAAGATCTGCTTCTGCATAAAGTCCTCGTCTTTGTTCTAATAATAATTCCAGTTTACTTTCTAAATCAGTGGACTGAAGCAAGGGACGAGAGGTATCTTTTTTTAAACGTTTAACCAAGACTTCGAGAGGAACATCTAACCAAATCATTAAACCGTGACGAAGATAACTCCAATTCATCGGTTTTAAAACCATCCCTCCCCCGGTGGCAATCACAGTTTTAGTCAGAGAGGATAATTCGGCTAAAACTTGGGTTTCTAACTCCCGAAAAGTCGCTTCTCCCTCGTCGGCAAAAATTTCCCTGATTTTCTTTCCCGCGACCCTTTCTATTAATATATCTGTATCAAAAAAACGATATTGTAACCGTCGGGAAAGCAACTCTCCCAGGGTGGATTTGCCGGCCCCCATCATTCCTAGCAAAAAAACACTTAATCCCCGTAAGGAGTTAAAATCCGTTGAATTGTCCATATGTAGTCCTCGCTACTCAGGGATGATTTTTTGATAAGCATTTAGGAGTAAAAACCCGCAGATGGAATCAGAAAATCTTCTCAGAACTCCCATTGACACCGACATCGTGTCAGAATGCTGGATAACCATGATACCATCTTGGTAGTTAATGGACGAAATCAGCTTGATTAATCTAATCAAGTGGTGTGAGGAGTGTGAACACAGGAGTCTAAAATTCATGTCCAATCAACCAGCAAACTTTCCGGGTAACAGAAATCAACTCAAACCGATTAAAGTCGGGGTTATCGGGGTCGGTAACATGGGACAACACCATAGTCGCATCCTGAGTTTATTAAAAGACGTGGAATTCGTCGGGGTGGCCGATGTCAACGTCGAAAAGGGACTGGAAACTGCCAGTAAATACCGAGTCCGTTTTTTTGAAAATTATTTAGATCTCTTACCTAGGGTAGATGCGGTTTGTATCGCTGTCCCCACGCGGTTACACCATCGAGTCGGGATGGACTGTCTGCAAGGGGGAGTACATACCTTGATCGAGAAACCGATCGCCGCTAGTATTAGTGAAGCGGAATCTTTAGTCAATGCGGCAGCCGATCATGATTGTATTCTGCAAGTGGGTCATATCGAGCGTTTTAATCCCGCTTTCCAAGAGTTATCGAAGGTCTTGAAAACCGAGGAGATTTTAGCGATTGAATCCCATCGCATGAGTCCCTATTCCCAACGCGCTAATGATGTGTCGGTGGTGTTAGATTTAATGATCCACGATATAGATTTAATTTTAGAATTAGTCTCCGCTCCCGTGGTGAAATTAACCGCTAGTGGTAGTCGCGCTGCCACTGATTCCGGTTATCTCGATTATGTCACTGCAACCCTTGGTTTTAGTAATGGAGTAGTGGCTAATTTAACCGCTAGTAAGGTGACTCATCGCAAGATTCGCCGTTTAGCAGCCCACTGTAAAAATTCTCTCACGGAAGCGGATTTTCTCAATAATGAAATCCTCATTCACCGGCAAACCATCGCTAACTATAGCACCGATTACGGTCAAGTTCTCTACCGTCAAGATGGTTTAATTGAAAAAGTTTATACCAGCAATATTGAACCTCTACACGCGGAATTAGAACATTTTGTTCATTGTGTGCGCGGTGGGGACCAACCTTCTGTCGGTGGGGAACAAGCTTTAAAAGCTTTACGATTAGCTAGTTTAATCGAACAAATTGCCCTTGATGGTCGCGTTTGGCAACAATCGGACTGGAATTATCAATATCTTAATTCTCCCGTGATTACTGCTTCTTAATTGTTTTCACCCCGATTCTTTAAGTGAGAGAATTGGGGTGAGGAAACAAAATTAGTTATCTGGAAAACTTTCCCAACATTTTTCTGAGGATTTTTTTCCACACCATTGACTTTCACAGGGAACTCCATCACCGTCTCCATCCATTTTGACATTGGGGCAATTTCTCAAGAAAAAAGTCGCTTCTGCACAGGAGGTCATCTGGGAACAGTGAGTTCTACCATCGCACCGAAACTGTGGAGAAGGACTAGGTTTTTTCTGGGGAGTGGGACGATTATTGTTGTTAGCTACGGCTAAATTATTGAGGGTTTGATTGCCAGAAATTGGTGATTTTATTGATATTTGTTCGCTCAGAAAACCCAGAATTAAAATAACAAGTACTTTTTTCATAAAATGCTTGACTGATTCTCTGCTCTTATCATAGTACCAAATAGGATACAGGATAATAAATCAGAGTTATTCCCAGGTAAACGTTTGGGGGGGGTCAAGCAGCCAGTGGCACTGACTCTTCCGATTATTTGTTAGTATATGCAGAAAAACACCATGAAAATTAGCCCTAACGGACAAATCACTATTCCCCCTGATATTCAAGAAAAGCTTGGGTTGTTACCCGGTACAGAAATCCAGCTGGAAGTGATTGGGGATATCTTGCAAATTCGCAAGCCTAGAACCCTAAGCCGGGGAAAGCAACTGATTGCCGCTATCCGTGGCAAAGCAACTAGCCGTCTAACAACCAACGACATCATGCAAGCGACCCGTGATACTAAATCTGGTTATTAAAGACTGATTATTTATTACCCCTTTTGCCTCTTGCCTCTTGCATGAGTGCCTGTCTTCATAAGTAGCCTATACTCAACAGATTTAGTATAACAGGTTCTCTAATGACTCTAATAACTAAATCAGGCTTGAGTCTTCTTAGTTGAGTCCCATAGAGAGGATCAACATTTTCATCTAAGAGATATTTCAGACTCATTTACTTGTTTGACTGCTTTTCTTTGTTGCCTTAACTTTCTCAATTTTTCCGCCACAGGAGGAGGATTTTGTTTTTGTATTTCTCTCATTCTTTCTCCATGTTCAATCCATTCGGTTAAATAATTGGTTATTTTTTCTTGCTCATGCAAATAGTACAAAATTGTTGCATAAACTTGTTCTAAGCTCAAAGATGAGTAAGTTTTGGCAATTTCTTCAGGTGTTTTAAGTAGGGAGGCACAATTATTTGTAGGATGGGTTAGCGGTAGCGTAACCCATGCGGGCGTTGGGTTTCATGCTTCAACCCAACCTACGTTCTTATCATAGTACCAGATAGGAGACAGGGTGCATCCCACATTTGCAGAAATACCGACAATCAGCAATTATCAGTGACTCTTAAATTAGTACAAAAATATGAACAATCGCGTGTAAGCATCCCACTGAAAAGCTAATGCGCTCCGGGGTTTGGGGGCGGCACCACGCCCCCAACGGGGTAGGGTTGATTCATGAATCAACCCTACCTTGAATCAACCCTACGCTCCCAACGGTAGGGTTGGGGGGTAGAACCCCCCAAAAGCTTGGAGGCTCTTCGGTTTGTGTTATGCAATGGACGGGGATTATAAGGGATGGAACCCTTATATAGAAAGGCATTTAGCGATTTTTGTCAATTGTTTTTTATCTAGAGCGAACTAATCAATTAAGTCTCTTGCCAGATAAGGATTTAGTCGATTTATGCCCCCCTATCGAACCATA
>NZ_JAPZQM010000748.1:0-6744 GCF_027530565.1 Microcystis sp. LE19-10.1B
TTTGTACCAAGCGATGTACCACAAGAAGGATAATGCAAGGTTTTTGAAAGTCCCAATCCTATTTTCGCAGCACTAACATCGGACTTTAACAGGTCAAAAGCCTTATTTTAAAAGGGTTTTACCATTATTCAGCAAGCCCTAATTATTCCTTAATTGACAAAAATCGAGATTTATGTTAAGGCTAATACCGCTCTTTTGTCCGATCGCAATCTGGCTCGTTCTCTTATTCTTTTTTACTGCTCTTTTTCTTGCTGTTGCCCAAGGGCGCCGGCAGTTGCAAAAGCTGCATCGAATTCCCTGTAGTCGCTGTGTTTTTTGTACCGGAGATTATCGCTTGAAATGTGCGGTGCATCCAATGCGTGCCTTTTCGGAAGAGGCACTCGATTGTCGGGATTTTGAGCGAGAAATTCAGGAAAATCAGAAAATGGGTTTCTTGAAGAAACCTGTTTTCTCAGTTTCTTTTCTCGTCATCATAACCTGGATTCTGGCTGTTAAGTTGAGAATATCGTCGATAATACCTGCTTTTTAAAGTAGGGAGACTTCCAGTTTGAGCGGTAAGCTATCAGCGTTGAGCTTGCCGCTAGAGGATTTGAGCGCATTTTTCTCTCAGACATCAGCCCTCCTCTGCTAAGATGATAATCATTATCATTTTAGCAGGCAATGGTCAATCAGATTAAGTCCCCCCGAGCAGAAAGCCCCGTTATCGAAGAAGATTCGCAAAAAATCGTAAAAATACGCCATACTTGCGCCCATATCTTAGCGATGGCTGTACAAAATCTCTTTCCTGAAACCAAAGTCGCTATTGGTCCCTGGACAGAAACGGGATTTTACTACGATTTCGATCGCCCAACACCCTTTACCCCCGAAGATTTGGAGAAAATAGCGGCAGAAATGGGGCGAATTATCGGGAAAAACCTGCCAATTATCCGAGAAGTGCTGGAAAGAAGCGAAATTGCCGCAGAAATCGAGCGCCTTAATCAACCCTACAAAAAGTTAATTTTAGAGAGAATTCCCCCAGATGAAACCATTACCCGTTATTTTATCGGTAGTCCGGACGCAGGACGGAGCGATCGAGAACCCTCGTTAATTGATGGCGCTGTTTCTCCCCCAGAAGAATTTTGGTGGGATCTGTGTGCGGGACCCCATCTCAACTCGACGGGGGAAATTAACCCAGATGCTTTCGCATTGGAGAGTGTAGCGGGTGCTTATTGGCAAGGAGATGAAAAACAGCCGCAATTACAGCGAATTTACGGCACAGCTTGGCAAACCCCCGCAGAATTACAAAATTATCTCCAACAAAAAGAAGAAGCGCAGCGACGAGATCATCGCAAATTGGGACAACAATTAAAATTATTTAGCATCCAAGAAGATGCCGGTGGCGGTTTAGTTTTTTGGCATCCCCGGGGTGCAACAATGCGTTATTTAATCGAAGATTATTGGCGCCAAGCTCATTTAGAAGCGGGTTATCAATTTCTTTATACTCCCCATCTAGCTAATTTAGATCTGTGGAAAACTTCTGGACATTGGGACTTTTATCGCGACAATATGTTTGAGGCGATCGAATTAGAACAGCAAAGCTATCAAATTAAGCCGATGAATTGTCCTTTTCATGTTTTAACCTATCAAAATGACCTGCATTCCTATCGAGAATTTCCCCTCAGATGGGCAGAATTAGGCACAGTTTATCGTTACGAGCGATCGGGGGTTTTACACGGATTAATGCGGGTAAGAGGTTTTACTCAAGATGATGCTCATATTTTCTGTTTACCAGAACAAATTGCCGCAGAGATTCTAGGAGTTTTGAACTTAACCGAGAAAATTCTCTCCGATTTTGGCTTTACTAATTATGAGGTAAATTTATCGACTCGTCCCAGTAAATCCGTGGGTAGCGATAGTGTTTGGGAATTGGCAACCGCAGCTTTAATTGAGGCCTTAAATGCTAAAAAGTGGGATTATATTGAGGATCAGGGAGGTGGGGCTTTTTATGGTCCGAAAATTGATATAAAAATTCAAGATGCGATCGGTAGAATGTGGCAATGTTCCACGATTCAGGTCGATTTTAACTTGCCAGAACGCTTTGATATGCAATATGTCGCTAGGGATGGTACTCGGGAAAGACCGATTATGATTCATCGAGCTATTTTTGGCTCTTTGGAAAGATTTTTTGGTATTTTAATCGAGAATTATGCGGGAGATTTTCCTCTCTGGTTAGCACCTATTCAAGTCCGTTTATTACCCGTTAGTGATGAACAGCATCATTATGCTTTAGAGGTAGCAGTGCAGTTAAAACAAGCTGGTTATCGAGTGGAAATCGATAAAAGTGGTGAGCGTTTAGGTAAACAAATTCGTACAGGAGAACTGGAAAAAATCCCTGTCTTAGCTGTGATTGGAAAACGAGAAGTTAGCAGTAAAACTCTAAGTGTTCGCACTCGACAAGGGGGTGATTTAGGTTCGATGACGCTGGCAGATTTATTAGAAAAAATGCAAACGGCGATCCTATCTAAAACTAATCTCTGAAACTTTTGTATAAACCGGCAATTAGTGGAGATCGATCCCCTCCAGACGAATTTAACAGGGTTGAGAAAAGCCTATTTTCTGCCAATTAATTAACTTACAAGTGGGTTAGCTGCCATGAGTTCTTTGATAATTCCCCTCTCCGATTCCCTCCCTTGTTTACCTAAATCAGGAATGCCTGTGACGATTATTACTGGTTTTTTAGGGAGTGGAAAAACCACCTTACTCAATCATATTCTTGACAATAAAGAAGGGTTAAAAGTTGCCGTCTTAATCAATGAGTTTGGGGATATTAATATTGATTCTCAATTGCTTGTTTCCATCGATGAAGATATGGTAGAATTGAGTAATGGCTGTATTTGTTGTACGATTAACGATAGTTTAATTGAGACAGTCTATCAGGTCTTAGAAAAAGAAATACCCGTGGACTATCTAATTATTGAAACCACAGGATTAGCCGATCCTTTGCCAATTATCCTCACTTTCTTGGCCACGGAGTTAAAATATTTGACTCGCTTAGATTCTATTATTACCCTCGTGGATTCTGAAACCTTTACTGCGGATCATTTTGATAGTAACATTGCCCTTAGTCAAATTCGTTATGGTGACGTGGTAATTCTCAATAAAATAGATCGAGTCAGTTCCAAGAAATTAGATGATTTAGAAAAGTTTATTCGTCGAGAAAAAGAGGGTATAAGACTCCTAAAAAGTAGTTATGGTCAGGTTCCTTTGGGTTTATTGTTAGATCTAGGTTTAACTAAAGAAGAATTGTATAAAGTCCAGTTGAGAGACTTTCAAAAAAATCGCCCAATCTCCAGTGATAATCAATCTACTGAAGACTTTAATTTTGTCTCCTTTGTTAGCGATAAACCATTTAATCTAGATAAATTTGAACCTTTTCTCACGGAAAAAATGCCGATAAATGTTTTTCGAGCTAAAGGGATTCTCTGGTTTCAACAAAGCGATTTAAAACATATTTTTCAATTGAGCGGTCTTCGTTACGATCTGCAAGCGGTAGAATGGGATACATCTCCTCAGAATCAGTTAGTTTTTATCGGCAGAAATTTAAATAAAGAGGAAATCTTGACACAACTAAACGAATGCTTGGCTAGTTCTCAAAAAATTAAAAAGGACAAACTATGAATAGACCTCTTGCAGAAATCAAAAATCGTTGTTAGGGTTAGGAGTCAGGAGCCAGTAGTCAGTAGTCAGGAGAATTAAGAATGAATAATAATCAATTAAATGGTCTATTTACAGATTTTATGCCATTTAATCCTTATTTTTGCTGTTTTTGAACTCTCAAAAATTAATTATGCAAGAACTCTAATGATTTATGGATAAAAACTTTAAAATTTAACGAACCCTCGATCCAATGGTTTACATCTCTTTGTTCTCCAAGCTCATTATCGCAAACCCTTGCACTTTACGGAAGCGGCGATCGATTAAGGGAACAATTAAAAACGAGGGGAATTACCTTAGTTGATTTACCCGATGGACAAAGCCAATGGTATCCTAGAGAAAAGAGCCATAACCATGATTAATATCTCAAGAAACCGCCAATTTTTCCCAAAATAACCTTGCTAAGTCTAGAAGATTGGTTAAAGAAGATTACTTGCCCCAATCTAACTTATGCTAGAATGATTATCATTACCACAATAAAGAAGGAGCAAAATGATTATCGTGGTGACGGGGGGTATAGCTGCGGGAAAAACCCATTGGATTCGCCAACAAATCGCCCAAAGCAAGCAGCCAAGTCTATATTTTAGTCCCCAGACGGAAACTTTTCCCATTGATCATCTCACTTTACAGAATGACTTTCCCCAGTTGTCCTCTATTTCTAGGGAAGAAGAAGACCTTTTGAGCAGTTTATCCATGGAAAACACGATCTACATGGAAGTACCATGGCATTTAGACACGCAATCCCTCGAAAGCTTTCTAAAACCCCTCAATTGTCATCGGGTAGCGATTACGTCTCCAGACGAAGAAATCCCCGAAGGACAAGTTCCCGTCGATGAAATAGTCATCAGTCCCGTCAAAACAACCATAAAAGGTGATCAATGGTTAAAAAAACGAGAAATACAGATTTATAGAGCCGTTTTAACGGGAGAAATCCTCGATTTTTCCAGTTTAACCACCTTTTGGACAGAATTAACCCAAGGGGCCTATGGGGAAGTGCTGCGGGTTAAAAGTATCTTCGATATCATCGATGGTCAGTGTATTTATGGGGAATTTATGGATGAATGGCCAGAAAAAGACTTTCAAAGCTTAAATTTCCCCTTAAATCTCGATGGGAGACCGAATCGCTTCAGTGGGATTGAAATCGTCGGTCGCAATCTCGATAAACCGACAATTGCCGATACCCTGAGTGATTGTTGTCTGTCCGATGAGGCACTTTTGTATTATCAACAACAATTTCAAGAATCTTTAGAGCCAGAAATGGAGTTAATCTGATGAAAATAGCCGTTTTATCCTGTATTCATGGCAATATGCCCGCTTTTAATGCTGTTTTGCAAGATTTAGACCAACAGGGTTGTCAAGAAATCTACTGTTTAGGGGATTTAGTTGGGTATGGACCTCATCCTAACCAAGTGGTGGAAAAAATCCGTCAACTGGGGATTACCACGGTACAAGGGTGTTGGGATGAGGATATCGTTGAGGGATTAAATGCCTGTGAGTGCAGTTATCCGTCGCTTTTAGCAGAAAAACGCGGTAGATTAGCTCATGAGTGGACAAATCAAATAATCACCCCAGAAAACCGTAATTATTTGTCAAAACTGCCCGAAATTTTTAAGCTAGATCACCTCTGTTTTGTCCATGGTAGTCCCCAAAGTAACCATGAGTATCTTTTAGCCGAAATGGACGCTTTTACGGCTTTAGAACGGGTTTTATCGGTAGATACAGAGGTTTTATTCTGTGGACATACCCACATCCCCTACATTCGCACTCTCGACGCGGGAAGCTTGCAAATAAAAGTGTATCAACCCGATGGGGAACAGTCGCGGCAATTTACCACACCGGTTAAACGTATCATCAACGTGGGATCGGTGGGAGAACCACGTCACGGTCGTCCAAATGCCACCTATGTGATTTACGATCGAGAAACGGCAGCGGTACAACTGCGAGAAGTGGCCTATAACTATCAGGAAACCTGTCAGGCTATTTTAGCATCGGGTTTACCTCCTATTTTCGCTTGGCGATTGGCTAAGGGTCTAGAATATGCGGAAAAAGCCGATGATCCGACTCATGTTTGCGAACGTTAATTTGTGATAAATCAAGAAATTATGTGGGCAATTTTAAGCGGTATTCAAGGCAATTTACCAGCCTATCAAGCGGTCTTGGAAGATATTCAGCAACGGTCAGTTACTGTAGAAAATTTATATATTTTAGGAGATTTTATCGGTGTTAATCCCGATAGTGAAATGCTAGTAGAACAAATACGTTATCCCACTAAAAATAACTTATATCCGCAGGTTTGTCGGGGATGGTGGGAAGAACAATGTCTAATTTTACACAGTTTGGGAGCAACAGGAGAACCGACGGAATTAATCCATAAACATGGAATTGATAGCACTAAACAACTCTGGGACGCAGTTTCTTTGGAAACGGTGCAATGGTTACGAAATCTCGATTTTGGTTTTGTCGAGTTGGATTGTTTATTAATTCATGGCAGTAGTGTCAGTGTTAGTGAAGAATTAACCCCCGATACTCCCCCATGGCAAATTTTAGATCGACTGCAACGGGTGGGAGTTAATAATCTATTTTGTGGTCGTGCGGGAAAAGTTTTTGATTATTCTTTACAGTCTGCTAATTTAACCAGCACTGTTACTACTTTAGATAAACGGCAACCAAGCCAAACTTTGACGATTCAAGATAAGCGTTTAATTGGGGTTGGTAGCGTTGGTAAAGAATTAAATAAAGCAGTTTACACTCTCTATAATCCTAGTAATAATTGCGTGGAGTTTAGAACCGTACCTTATTAATCTTTCAGAGATTAATTAAATATTAAAGATTAATTTAAGTAGGTAGGTGTTAAAAATTATCAGACACCCCCCTTATCAAGGGGGATCAAGGGGGGATTTATCTTCAATTTAATTAGGGCTTGCTGAATAAATCTAAAAACCTTGTTGGATAAGGCTTTTAGACTTTTTTTCCCTCAAAAAGTGCCGACCATTGGAGGGATCGGGGGTAAAATTCAGGTACTTTTTCCCTGAAAATTAGGTAACTGACTAC
>NZ_JAPZQM010000214.1:0-10102 GCF_027530565.1 Microcystis sp. LE19-10.1B
GGGGGTCAATTACCTAATTTTCAGGGAAAAAGTCCCTGAATTTCCCCCTGATCACTCCCATATCTGGTACTTTTTGAGGGGAAAAAAGTCCAAAAGTCTTATCCAACAAGGTTTTTAGATTTATTCAGCAAGCCTTAATTAGGGTTTGCGGCAAAAAGTTTGTTGGTGGGGACAGGGTGTGGGGTGTGGGGTGTGGGGTGTGGGGTGTAGGTTTTTACAGCTTTTCATCTGGTCAATTACCTAATTTTTAGGGAAAAAGTCCCTGAATTTTCCCCCCGATCACTCCCAGATATGGTACTTTTTGATTGACAAAAAGTCTAAAAGTCTTACCCAACAAGGTTTTTAGCTTTATTCAGCCAACCCTAATTAATTTCTAAAAAATCTTGCAATTTTCTTAGATAAGTAGGGGCATCTTCTAACATGGGAAAGTGAGCGGTATTAGCCATCTCCACATACTGGATATTATTATTCAAATCCGCCGCCATTTTGCCCATTTTGGCAGGAATAATAATGTCTTTTTCCCCTGATACTAAAAGAGTTGGTACCTTAATCTCAGCAAATTTACCAGGCATAATTTCCACTGCCTTTTTACTCACAGATGTATAAATTGTGCCTAGGACGGCATCGTAATCCGCCGCTAAAAAATCTTCTAAAAAAGCAATTCTTTCTGATTTTGGGATCGATCGATGCAAAAATCTCGCCATAAATAATCGATCGGCAAAAGGTACTTTTAAAAACCAATCATAACGAAACTGTACCACATACTTACCGAATTTATGGAAGGCAGCAAAAGCCGCTTTATTATACTCAAAAATGCCATTACAGGTTAAAACTGCTTTGACCACTCTTTCGGGGTACATAGTAATAAAAAAAGTCGCCACCGATGCCCCCATAGAGTGACTATTGAGATAGATTTTTTCAATTTCCAAACTATCTAAAAACAAGGCCAAATCAAGGGCATATTCTTCTAAATCGTAGGAAAGATCGGGGGATTTTTCCGGCAATTTAGACCGACCAAAACCGCGCATATCGTACAATAAACAATCAAAGCGATCGCAAATTGCCGCAGCAGTTGATCGCCAATAGCGTCCCGATCCTCCCCAACCATGAATAAACACCATCACCGGCTTTTTCTCAACAGATTCCGATTGCCGAATCCACTCGTAATAGTGGGGAACACCGCGAACAGTGATTGTTTTATCGATTATTTGAGTTTTCATGATAGATGTCGTCTTCCAGATTATCCCAAATCTTAGCCAGTGCAGTTTCGCTGACTTTTTGCCAGAAATCCGAGTTTGTCTCCTCCGGGATAAGGGTGACTAAAACCCTAGTACCCTCTGGAATCGGCACAGATTCGAGGAGTTCGATCCGGCCTTCTTTGACGATCGCGGGAACGGTGTTCAGCATGGTTAACCTCGATTTTTCCCCTTAAGCGGATTCTTGACTGGGTAGAGAGGAAGGATGAACCAATAGATCCGCTGTAGAACGTTTTTCCACCATTTCGCGGGTGATTAAACATCGTTTCACGTCCTTGCGCGAGGGCAATTCGTACATGACATCGAGCATTAATTCCTCAACAATACCCCGTAGGGCCCGGGCCCCGGTTTTGCGACGATAGGCCTCTTGGGCGATCGCTAGTACGGCATCAGATTTAAACTCTAACTGTACATTGTCCATCTTCAACAGTTTTTGATACTGTTTCACCAAAGCGTTGCGGGGTTGGGTCAGGATAGCGATTAAAGCTTCCTCATCCAGGGGTGACAGGGCCGCTAGGATGGGAATCCGACCGACAAACTCTGGAATCATGCCAAATTTGACTAAATCATCGGGAGTCATTTGTTTTAATAACCCTGCCGCCACCTTATCCTTACTAGCTTGGCCATCTCCTGGTTGAATAAAGCCCATGGATTTTTTACCGAGACGCTGATCGATCACCTTATCTAAACCAACAAACGCCCCACCGCAGATAAACAGGATATTGCTGGTGTCAATCTGAATACAATCCTGATAGGGGTGTTTGCGGCCGCCTTGGGGGGGAACATTGGCGATCGTTCCCTCTAACATTTTCAGTAAAGCTTGCTGTACCCCTTCTCCGGACACATCCCGGGTAATCGAGGTATTTTCGCTCTTGCGGGCAATTTTATCGATTTCATCGATGTAGATAATGCCCCGCTGCGCTTCTTCCACGTCTAAATCTGCCACTTGTAACAGACGCAAGAGAATATTTTCCACATCTTCCCCCACATAACCGGCCTCGGTTAAAGTGGTGGCATCAGCGACAGCAAAAGGTACATCGAGGATTTTAGCCAGAGTTTGAGCTAGAAGGGTTTTTCCCGATCCTGTGGGACCAATTAACAGAATATTGGATTTTTGCAGTTCGATGCTATCTTCTGGACTACCGCCACCGGCTTTTTGGGTTTGGATATCTTTGAGGCGTTTGTAATGGTTATAAACGGCCACCGAAAGCACTTTTTTCGCCTCATTTTGACCAATAACGTAGTCATCGAGGTGTTTTTTAATCTCTCTTGGTTTGGGAATTTGTTCCCAAGTGGTTTTGTTTTGGCCCGATCGCCGTTTGTTGGGACGTTCCTCCACTGGGGCGACCGGACTGGGCGGTTCCATCAATTCCTCATCGAGAATTTCGTTACACAGTTCCACACACTCGTCACAGATATAGACCCCCGGCCCGGCGATTAATTTTCGCACTTGTTCCTGGGATTTGCCGCAAAATGAACACTTGAGGTGGGAGTCGTACTTAGACATAGTTTATTTACAGGGAAGTAACGGGAACGGTAGGATCGGGCAGTTCGGGACGGGAAATCACCAGATCGATTAACCCATATTCTTTGGCTTCGACGGCCGACATGAAAAAGTCCCGTTCGGTGTCGTTAGCGATGCGATCGTAGGGTTGACCAGTGTGGTGAGCCAGCATGGTATTGAGTCTCTGTTTAATGTAGAGGATCTCTTTGGCTTGGATGGCGATATCACTAGCTTGACCTTGGGCGCCGCCGAGGGGTTGGTGAATCATGATCCGGCTACTGGGTAGGGACATCCGTTTACCTGCTGCGCCGCCACAAAGCAGGAATGCTCCCATACTAGCGGCTAAACCGAAACAAATTGTCGCCACGTCGGGGCGAATTTGTTGCATGGTGTCGTAGATAGCTAGTCCGGCATAAACGGAACCGCCGGGGGAGTTGATATAGAGTTGGATATCTTTTTCGGGATCTTCTGCCTCCAAGTAGAGGAGTTGGGCGACGATCGAATCAGCGACCTGATCATCGACGGGAGTTCCCAAAAAGACAATTCTCTCGCGCAAGAGTCGAGAATAGATATCAAAAGCCCGTTCACCCATGCCAGACTGTTCGATTACCACGGGTAAAACGTTAGCTAGGGAGTTTCTCCCCGTGTTGGCGTAGATAGCAGGGCGACAATTACTGGTAATTGGGTAGTCAGGTGATCTCGATTCGAGCATAATTTTTTCGGTTCCGCTATCACAATCTTAGGGGTTTTGCTTGGCTGTGGAGCTTTTATTGGCCAATGTTAAGCATCTTTAGCACTTCTGTCCATCTATTATGCCCTAAGTTTTCCCCGGTTGGCAGGAATCAGTTATCAGTTATCAGTGATCAGTTATCAGTTATCAGGAGATGGGGGAATGGGGGAATGGGGGAATGGGGGAATTCAACCAATACCCTAAAACCCCAACACCCCAACACGACTGCTAACTCCTTACGGTTATTCTTCCTCAGCCTCAGCTGCCAACACTTCCACTTCGGTGAATGCGAAGGTTTCTTCCGTTTCCTCATCCTCCCTTGTTTCTTCCTCTAGGGAACCTTTGGGGACGAGGGTGATAGTAGCTTTTTCTTTCAGCCATTCCAGGGTGTTTTCTGCCAGCATTTCTTCGGTGATCACCTGTTCCAGACGCTGCCTATCTATGTCGCGATCGGACAATTGGGCCATGATTTTAGCGATTTTTTCCGTTACCGCTTCGGCACTGACTTCAATGCCGGCGACTTTAGCCAATTCCTGCACCACGAGAGTCTCTTTCAGACTTTCGATCGCATCGGGACGGGTGTTTTCCCGCATTTTGGGAATATTATCTTTTGTAAACAACTGGTTGACATCTAGCCCCATTTGTTGAAATTCCATGAAGCTTTGGGTCAAAATATGCGTCACTTCCTTTTCGATCAGCGTCTCCGGTAAATCTAAAGTCGCACCCTTGACCAATTCCTTGGTTAAAGCGTCATAAATGCTTTCTTTGGTTTCCTTCTCCGCTTGTTCTTGGAAACGTTTCTCTAAACTTGCTCTTAATTCGGCGATTGTTTCCTGATCGCTGACTTCTTGGGCAAAATCGTCGTCAAGCTCTGGTAATTCCTTTGCCTTTAACTCTTTCATCGTAATTGTAAAGATTACCGCTTTTGCTGCCACATCCTCTTTCGGATAATCTTCTGGGAAAGTTAAAGTCATCTCTTTGACTTCTTCCGGTTTCATGCCGATAATTCCTTCCACCATCCCCTCGATAAAGCGTCCTGCTTCCATATCCACCCGCAGATCTTCGCCGTCAATATCCGGGATATCTTCGCCAGTTTCGGCGGATTTTCCCCGATAATCAACGATCGCCACATCTCCCAGCTGCGCCCCGCGATCTTCCACGGGAACCAATGTCGCTAACTGTTCTTGACGCTCTTTAAACCAATTTTCCACGGATTCGGGATCATAAACGGTTTCTTCGGCAGTAACGCTCAGATTTTCGTAATCTCCGAGAATAATTGTCGGGGCCACATCCACGGAAACTGAAAAAGTCAAAGCTTTACCCGGTTCATAGGCAGCGATCAAATCCTCAAACTGAGACAATAGCTGGGGATTACCCAGGGACTCGATCCCCTCCTGTTTTAGGGCAGATTCGAGGCAATTTTCGATTAATTCCTCAATTACCGCCGCTTTTACCGCTTTAGTTCCCAATCTTTGCAGAAGAATCTGACGGGGAACCTTACCGGGGCGAAAACCGGGTATATTGGCCGACTTCGCTAAATTATTTACCACTTTCTCGTGGGTGTTTTTCGTGGTTTCGGCGGGAATTTCAATTTCTAAACCTATCTGACTGGCAGGAAGCTTTTCCTGAATAACTTTCATTGATTTTTCTAGCTCTTACGACAAGGAACGTTTATAATAGGGTGAGCGGTGTTTACGCCTGCGGTGGATCCGTCCCGCTCATGATATTCTAGGGGAATAGCTGCAGTTGCTCCCCAAGCTGTCACAATCTTTTTATTTTAGCGGTCAATGGGGTATATTTAATTTATTCCGTCCTTGGGGCAGTTAAGCCCAATCAGAAAATTTTGCTGATCAAAAGCCGATCAATCCAAGCTTGAGAATAACTCGGCGGACAAAAAAGATTTTTTACTGTAACGATTTCTTCAGACCATTATCATCACCCAACTCGTCAGGAGGTTACACAATTTGAGTCAAAAAGTACGGGTCGCTATTTTAGGGGCCACCGGGGCCGTGGGAACGGAATTACTAGAGTTATTAGCTAGTCGTCAATTCCCTCTCGCTAGTCTAAAATTACTGGCTTCCGAGCGTTCTGCTGGAAAAACCCTCGATTTTCAGGGCGAAAGTCTCCTCATCGAAGCGGTAAACGAGCGCTCTTTTCAGGACGTGGATATCGTTCTCGCTTCTGCGGGGGGAGCCACCTCAAAAGTTTGGGCGAAAACTATTGTCGAGTCGGGTGCGACGATTATCGATAACTCCAGCGCTTTTCGCATGAATCCCGAAGTGCCTCTGGTTGTCCCGGAAATCAATCCCGACAGTGTGGACAATCACCGGGGCATTATCGCTAATCCCAACTGTACGACAATTCTTTTAGGAGTGGCGATCTGGCCTCTCCACCAAGTACAGGCGATCGAGCGAGTAGTAGTTTCTACTTATCAGTCCGCTAGTGGTGCTGGAGCGCGAGCCATGGAGGAGGTAAAACAGCAAGCGCAAGCAATTCTTGACAATCGACAACCTCCCACTAATTCCTTCCCCTATCCCCTCGCTTTTAATCTTTTTCCCCACAATACCCCGATTAATGGTCAGGGGTACTGCGAGGAAGAAATGAAAATGGTCAACGAAACCCGCAAGATTTTTGCTTGTCCAGAGCTGCGGGTTAGTGCCACCTGTGTACGGGTTCCCGTCCTGCGCGCCCATTCGGAATCGGTTAACCTAGAATTTAGTCGGCCTTTTTCTGTGGTGAAGGCTAGAGAAATTCTTCAGTCCGCTCCGGGGGTAAAATTAGTGGAAGATTGGGACGCTAATTATTTTCCCATGCCAATTGATGCTACCGGTCGCGATGAAGTATTAGTGGGACGCATTCGTCAAGATATCTCCCATCCTAACGGTCTAGAATTGTGGCTATGCGGCGATCAAATTCGCAAGGGTGCGGCTTTAAATGCCGTGCAAATTGCGGAACTTTTAGTCAAGAAAAATCTCGTCGGTTCAAGATTAGCAACAGTTTGATAATTAAGCTATCAGCCATCAGCTAGATCAAGGCGATAATAACTAGACCTCTGGTAAAAATCAAAAATTGTTGTTAGGGTTAGGAGTCAGTAGTCAGTAGTCAGTAGTCAGTAGTCAGGAGGATTAAGAATGAATAATAATCAATTAAATGGTCTATTTACAGACTTTAGGCAATTTAATCCTTATTTTTGCCGTTTTTGAATCCTCAAAAATTAATTATGCAAGAGGTTAACTAGAACGTAGGTTGGGTTGAAGCATGAAACCCAACGCCCGATTATGTTACGCCACCGCTAACCCATCCTACAAATAATTAAGTGGGTGGGTGGAATTAAATATAAGATGAACGTAGGTTGGGTTGAAGCATGAAACCCAACGCCTGATTATGTTACGCTACCGCTAAACCATCCTACAAATAACTAATTGTGCCTCCCTACTTAGGAGGATTGCCAGATTCTTTCTTTTGCCTCTTGCCTTCAGAAGTTGATAACTGATAACTGATAACTGATAACTGATAACTGATAACTGATAACTGATAACTGATCAATGAGTGAAACATATTTTGGACGAGTAATTACGGCGATGGTGACACCCTTCACCGTCGAGGGTCAAGTTAATTATGCCCTGGTGGAAAAATTGGCCGATTATCTAGTTACCCACGGTAGCGATGGTATAGTGGTCTGTGGGACGACGGGAGAATCACCCACCCTAAGTTGGCAGGAAGAATACGAACTATTTAGTATTGTCAAAAAAGCGGTTAATGGTCGGGGAAAAGTGATTGCGGGGACGGGTTCTAATTGCACTTCCGAAGCGATCGAAGCGACCCAACAGGCTGCTAAACTGGGTTTAGATGGTTCTTTACAAGTGGTTCCCTACTACAATAAACCTCCCCAAGAGGGTTTATATGAGCATTTTTGCGCCATTGCCAAAGCTTGTCCCGATCTGCCAGTAATGCTTTATAATATACCTGGTCGCACGGGTCAAAATATGACCCCAGAAACGATTATTAAACTGGCAGCAGTTGATAATATTGTGGCGGTAAAAGAAGCTAGTGGTAATTTAGAACAAACCTGTAAGATTTACTGTCATACTCCTGAAAATTTCGCTATTTATTCCGGCGATGATTTTCTCACCTTACCCCTGATGACCTGTGGTGCGGTGGGAGTGGTCAGTGTTGCTAGTCATCTAGTGGGAGAAGAAATCCAAGGAATGATTCAAGCTTTCTTAACTGGAGATGCGGCCAAAGCGATCGAGATTAATTTGAAATTATTTCCCCTGTTTAAAGGTTTATTCTGTGCCACTAATCCAATTCCAATTAAAGCGGCCTTAAATCTAGTCGGTTGGGAAGTGGGGGGTCTAAGACTTCCTTTATGTTCCCTAAGTCCCGAGTTAGAAGAAGGATTAGCAAAAGTTATGCAAGAATTGGCTTTAATCTAGAAAAATACTAGAAAATTTGGCTCACTAAACTAGGATTTTTTCGAGAAATAGGTTATAATGTTAATAGCTTAACTAGAAAAAAATATAGTTTAGAACGGCTAGAAAGTATTGATATAAGTGAGTTTAGCTAGGTATTATTTTCCTAGCAAGAATTGTTCTAACTATTCATTTTTTGAGATTTCCCGTCCAAAAAAACCACCTGAAAAATCACCATAACTTACCATCAAAGGACACCTAATGAATCAAGATAAAACCCAAGCAAAACTAAAGATCATTCCCCTAGGAGGACTACACGAAATCGGCAAAAACACCTGTGTTTTTGAGTACGATGATGAGATTATTCTCCTGGATGCCGGTTTAGCTTTTCCTTCCGATGATATGCACGGGGTCAATGTAGTGCTTCCCGATATGACTTATCTAAGAGAAAATCGCCATAAAATTAAGGGTATGATCGTCACCCACGGTCACGAAGATCATATCGGTGGCATTCCCTACCATCTCAAACAATTTGATGTACCAATTATCTACGGTCCGCATCTAGCGATGGCTTTATTGCGGGATAAATTGGAAGAAGCAGGATTAGCAAATCGTACCAAATTAGAAACCGTAGTTCCCCGGCAAATGGTGCGTTTAGGTAAATCTTTCATGGTGGAATATATCCGCAATACCCACTCGATCGCCGATAGTTTTTGTGTAGCAATTCACACTCCTTTAGGGGTAGTTATTCACACAGGAGATTTTAAAATTGACCATACTCCCGTGGATGGCGAATTCTTTGATCTACAAAAAATTGCCGAACATGGCGAGAAAGGGGTGCTATGTTTATTGAGTGATTCCACTAACGCGGAAGTACCCGGTTATACTCCTTCGGAAGCTTCCGTTTATCCCGGGTTAGAGCGGGTTTTTAACCAAGCAACGGGACGGATTATGATCACTACCTTTGCCTCCTCAGTGCATCGGATTAATCTGGTGTTGAAATTGGCCCAGAAATTTAACCGGAAAGTGGTGGTAGTGGGTCGATCGATGTTAAATGTCATCGCTCATGCGCGCAATTTGGGGTATATAAAATGTCCCGACGATATATTTGAACCCCTGAAAGCGACCCGCAATTTAGCTGATGATAAAATCGTCATTTTAACCACAGGATCCCAGGGGGAACCTTTAGCGGCCATGACGCGGATTTCTAAGGGTGAACATCCTCATATTCGTGCGCGTCAGGGGGATACGATTGTCTTTTCCGCTAATCCGATTCCGGGTAATACGATCGCTGTGGTCAATACAATTGATCGCCTGATGATGCAGGGTGCTAACGTAGTTTACGGACGCGATAAGGGAATTCACGTTTCCGGCCATGGTTCCCAAGAAGACCATAAATTGATGCTATCTTTGACGCGGCCGAAGTTTTTTGTGCCAGTGCATGGAGAACACCGAATGCTGGTCAAACACGCTCAGATGGCCCAAAGTATGGGGATTCCCGCCGAAAATATGGTAATTGTCAAAAATGGTGACACGATCGAGTTAACTAGCGATCGCATTGGACTTGGCACACCAGTGCCTTCGGGAATCGAGTTAGTCGATCAAGCGGGTGTGGTTCACGAACACATTATGCAGGAAAGACAACAGTTAGCCGAAGATGGTGTGATTACGATCGCATCCTTCGTTAACAGTGAGGGACAATTAAGCGCACCCCCAGAGATTAATTTGCGCGGTGTGGTGACAAAAGTGGAAATCCCGCTGCTGAATCAGCTAATTATTCGGGCGATCGAACGCTGTTTAAGCGATCGCATCGGTGAATTTAAAACCGCCACGGGGTCCCCGGATTGGGCCGGTTTGCGGGCCGAAATCGAGACGACTTTGCAACGTTTAATCAAACGGGAGTTACAGAGTCAACCCCTAGTGATTTTTCTCCTGCAAGCGGCGGCAACGGAACCAGCGAACAATCGTACTTATCGCCGCCGCCGTCCCGCAGCTACCATGGCCTCCTAATAGCAGTGGGACAGGAGACTCCCAGACAGGAGTCTCCGAGACAGGAGACAGGAGATTATTTTTATTTATCCTTCCCATCCCCCCCCACCCCACTTCCCCACATACCCAATTCCCCAAGTACCCACATCCCCCCGTCCCCCCATGCCCCCAAAACCAAATCCCCCCAACCCCCCCCCCCCCCACCCCCACC
>NZ_JAPZQM010000477.1:0-4778 GCF_027530565.1 Microcystis sp. LE19-10.1B
ATCCTTATCTGGCAAGAGACTTAATTGATTAGTTCGCTCTAGATAAAAAACAATTGACAAAAATCGCTAAATGCCTTTCTATATAAGGGTTCCATCCCTTATAATCCCCGTCCATTGCATAACACAAACCGAAGAGCCCAACTTCTTAAAAAAGCCTTAATTCTGCTTCCTGGTTCTTCCTGTTGCCATTGTTTAGCAGCTGGTTGTAATTCTTCAGGTAAACTATCCTCAATTGTATTATACCATGCCCCTAAAATTGCTAATTCTGCGGCAGTAGGATCATGATTAAATGCACTTCCTACTTCTACGGATACCATGACTGCGGCATAATTTCCAGTATCAGTCAATTGTTTTGCTAGGGATAACATAGCGGTGGTTTTCCCCGTTTGTCGTGGTGCGTGAAGAACAAAATAACTACGTTGTTGAATTAGCTCCTCTAAATCTGGTAATCTGACTGTGGGAGAGAGCATATAGTGGATATCGTCTGAACAGGGACCTGCAATATTAAACCAGCGAGTCATAGAATTTTGGTAATAGATGAACTCTTTAAGTTTAGACATTTTTTATGCTCCCGATACATTATTAAAACCACTAAATTTGCTAATGAGAGTTGGTTAATTCGGCAATTAATTGTTCAGGAGTGATAATTCGTGGTGTGACAATGGGGAAATCTTGAGGATTACGGGTAATAATTGCATCCAATTTATTAACTACCGCGGTAGAGTATTGAATAGAATCTTCAAAATCCTGAAAATTGGTTGTGAAAGCCATTATAATTGCAGCCTGATTTACTGTAGCAATTTGACAAAAAGTAATTAACTGCTTTAAATAAGTAAGCGTCCAATCTCGACCTCTTGCTTTACGGATAATATAATACAAATCACTAAAAGTTGAGGCGGAAATATAACCTGCAATTGTGCCTTTTTCAATTAGTGATAAAACTTGTTCACTTGCATTCCAAAAAGGTTCTCTTTCTAAGGCATTATCAATAATGATATTAGTATCTATCAGGATTTTCACAGGTTATATTTCTCCTTTAAATATTCATATTTAGCTTGATCTGGATCAAAGTCTGCCGGAATGGCAGGGGCATTTTCAAATAAACCCTGAAATGCTTTGATCCTAGATTTTCTTTTTGGTGCTTCTGGTGCTGGTTCAGTGGTTGGGGTTGTGGTATGATCAAGGGTATCTGTGGCTGCCCAGACTACAATTTCCACATTTCCGGGGGGTAAATTCAATGGTTCGGTAATCAGCAAGTTACCAGATTGATCAATTTTTCCTTTGAGTTTGTATGCTTGCATGATGTTTTTTATGATACTCTGTTTTTATATCATATCATAGTGAACAAAATTCACGCTCTAAATTTGGGTTTAAATTATGATAACTACACTCATTGAACGAGAAGCAGAACCAATTTTAATTAGTGACTTAACCTGGAGAGAATTTAAAGCTGTTGAACAGCTAATCGATCGCCCAGGGTTAAGGTTATCTTTTTTAGATGGAGTTTTGGAGATTAGAAAAATGCCAGGGAAAAAACACGAAACCATCAAAGAACGTATTGGTGCTTTACTAGAAATTTATTTAGAATTTTTGGGATTAGATTTTACTCCTACTGGTTCTGTCACCTTAGAAAATGAATTTGAAAAGGTTAAAAGAGAAGGTGATAAATCCTATGAGTTGGGAGCAAATAGAAAACATCCTGATTTAGTGATTGAGGTGGTTGTTAGTAGTGGAGGAATTAATAAACTGGAAGCATACAAACGCTTACAAATTCCCGAAGTTTGGTTTTGGATGAATGATGAGTTATTGTTTTATAGTTTAGGAAATGAGGGATATGAAGCTGTTAGTAAATCGCAACTTTTACCGAGTTTAGATGTAGGCTTATTGATGCGCTGTATTAATACAGAAAATCATGCTCAAGCACTGCGGGAATTTAGAGCAGGGATAAAAATTATTGAATCAACATAACAATATAAAATGGTAATTTTTTCTGCCTATCTAAAGATTATGGGTTAACTTAACAGTTGCAGAATGCCGAGAATTAAATTCTCAATATTTTATCACAAGGGAACAAGTTTTTAACCGTTTCATCGCCTCCGTATTATTAGAAGAAAGACGAGCAGGTAATATTCCTGCTTGGGAAGGAATTAGGATTGTAAGAGAAAGAATTTAATAGCGATATGAATCCTTTGAAAGACAGTATTTTTGGGAAAATGCTCTCATTTCATCAACTCAATAACCAATCTAGATGATACTGTAAACATTGTTTGAGGTCGTAGCGTTGCTTGATAGTTTCCCTCGCATTTAAACGCAGATTTTGCCAACCCTGGGGATAATTTAACACTTCATCCACGCGGTCGGCTATTTGTTGAGGAGAAAAGAAATCCACTAATAAACCATTTTCCCCATCAGTAATTAATTCTCGCACGGGGGGAGTATCGGAACCAATCACGACGCAACCCATGGCCATAGCCTCTAACATTGACCAGGACAGCACAAAAGGACGAGTAAGATAGATATGGGCTGCCGATGCCTGTAAAACCTGTTTATATTGACCGTAGGGCAGAGAACCGGTAAAATGCACCCGGGATAAATCCAAAGAAAGGCTTTCTAACATCAATTGTTTATAGGTTTTGCCGTCCGGTAGAGTTTTCCCATAAGCGACTCGATCCTCACCGACAATCACCACATGACAGTTAGGCCGACGGGCTAAAATTAGGGAAACAGCCGTCATAAATTGGGGAAAACCGCGATAGGGTTCCATTCCCCGGGTTGCATAGGTGACAATCTCCTTAACACCGGATAAATCTAAACCTATCTCTGGAATCACTAACTGCACATCGGGACGGGGACAGAAATAGTCCGTATCGATGCCATCGTGTAAAACCGTGAGTTTCGAGTTAAATTCTGGGGGAAATTGTTGTTTTTGCCAGATAGTCGGCGATAAACCTCGATCGCAACTGACCAGATCGATGAGGATCGTCGCATTTTTAATTCTAATCCGGGCCTCGGCATCAGCATTAAGGGGATCCGCCGGATCAAAATCAGCATCGGAACCATGGGCATGATAAAACCATTCAAAATAGGCTAAAAACTTAGTTTTCGGGAAAATATCCTTGATAAATAGGCCCGGCCCCCAGCCGGAATGTGCATAGACAATATCGGGATAAAAACCTTGATTTTTCAGTTGTTGGCAAACACCATAAACCGCTTGACCTTGTAAAACCGCACTTTCGAGGGGACGGACATAATGATGGGTTTGGGGAGAAACAGCGCGACTTTCCTGGTAAATAAATTTTTTTACCCCCGCTATCTCTCCCTCTTGCCTGGTAGTGCCGAAAATCACTTGATTTCCCGGGTCTTGAGCCAAAACCGTGCTTAAATGGCGAAATTGGGCGGGAAAATTGGAATGAAGGAATAAAAATTTCATCGCGGGTAAAGGTTTAGAAAAAGCGATCGCTAATCGTACATTGTCCCTGAAAACGGAGCAGATGATCGCATAATACCAAAGCCATCATCGCTTCTACCATCGGGACCGCTCGGGGTAAAACACAAGGATCGTGTCTTCCTTTGGCTGCCAGGGTGGTTTCCTCCCCGCTGCGCGTCACGGTTTTTTGTTCTTTACCGATAGTCGCGGTCGGTTTAAAAGCGATGCGGATAATAATATTTTCACCGTTACTGATTCCCCCTTGAATGCCCCCCGAACGATTGCTATTGGTGCGAATTTCCCCGTTATCATCGATAAAATACTCGTCATTGTGTTCGCTGCCGGTTAAGAAGGTTCCCGCGAATCCCGATCCGATTTCAAATCCCTTACTCGCGGGTAAGGACATCATCCCCTTAGCTAAATCGGCTTCTAGCTTATCAAAAACGGGTTCTCCTAGACCTTTCGGCACATTTCTGGCTACACATTCCACCACACCGCCGATCGAGTCCTTATCCAGGCGAATTTGGTCGATCAGGGCGATCATTTGGGCGGCCGTTTCCTCGTTGGGACAACGCACTATATTACTTTCCACCTCGTCGAGGGTGACGGTGTTGGGGTCGATGATTGCCTCAATATCTTTAATTCGCTTCACATAGCCGATAATCTCGACATTATAGACAGATTTAAGGATTTTTTTAGCGATCGCTCCTGCGGCCACCCGGCCGATGGTTTCCCGGGCCGAAGATCTGCCTCCTCCTTTCCAGTTGCGAATGCCGTATTTTGCTTCGTAGGTGGCATCCCCATGGGAAGGTCGGAATTTCTCGGCCATTTCGTTGTAATCTTGCGAACGAGCATCCTGATTCCGCACTAGAATAGCGATCGGTGTACCGAGGGTTTTGCCGTCAAAAACGCCCGAAATTATCTCACAAATGTCATTTTCCCGACGCGGGGTCACGATTCTGCTTTGTCCCGGTTTGCGACGGTCTAAATCGATTTGAATCTCCTCTTGGGAAATTTCTAAGCGCGGGGGACAACCATCGATAACCACTCCTACCCCACCCCCGTGAGATTCTCCAAAAGTGGAAACCCGAAATAGTCGTCCGAAAGTGTTACCCATAATCTCAATATTTATTAAGCCTCAAGGTTTTATTGTACCTGAGCGGTTATCAGTTTTTCGGGAATAGGGCTTGGGGGTTGGGAATTATGAATTATGGCTCTTCGGTAATTGTTATGCAATGGACGGGGGTTATAAGGGATGGAACCCTTATATAGAAAGGCATTTAGCGATTTTTGTCAATTGTTTTTTATCTAGAGCGAACTAATCAATTAAGTCTCTTGCCAGATAAGGATT
>NZ_JAPZQM010000241.1:0-4528 GCF_027530565.1 Microcystis sp. LE19-10.1B
TATGCAATGGACGGGGGTTATAAGGGATGGAACCCTTATAGAGAAAGGCATTGCTTCGATTTTGGCCAATTGTTTTCTATCTAGAGCGAACTAATCAATTAAATCTCTTGCCAGATAAGGATTTAGTCGATTTATGCCCCCATATCGAACCATACCAAGTCCCGAAGAGCCTAGTTAACCATACCATATACTATGCTTTAAAATAAATCTAGTATCATGTCTATAATTTTTTATTAATAGCTCTTCTATGCCTATGCCTCTCTCCAATTGCTTGCGTGAGGATTTGCTTGTCACCAGGAAAATAGATCGTCAAACCTCGGCCAAGCGTTATTTTATTCAAGATCCCATCTCTCAGGAAACTTTTGAATTCGGGGAAGAAGAATATTTTTTATGTCAACTTATGGATGGGGTGACATCTGTACCAGAAATCTTGGCTAGTTTTCAAGAACGCTTTAATATCAGTCTCACTGAAGAAGATTACCAGAAGTTTGCTGGACAGATTGATAGTTTTGGACTACTAGAACCGCATCAGAACCAATTGCCATCCTCTCAATCCGAGGAAGGAAACGGTCACAAAAACTCCTCGCCAACCAAGAAAAAATCCAAGCAGCATTCGTTGCTTTTTATTTGGAAACATCCTAACCCTGATGCCGTTTTTACTAGCCTAGCCCGTTGGACTCACCCTTGCCACCGTTGGCTTAGATGGTCAACTTGGCTATTGCTGCCTCTTTTACCTATTGCTCTATTGACGTTTTGGAATAATAGGACGGTTTTATGGTACGACGTGGGGCGTTTTGTTGATGGCTTACCCTTTGTCCTAAGTTATTTAGTTGACATTTTAATCTTGAATTTATGCGGCCGTATTATTCAAGGGACGGTGTTTGCTGCCTATGGCGGTCGTTCCAGCGTGTTTGGCATGACCTTAGCTTTAGGATTCAAGCCTCACTTCCATGTGGATCTGAGAGATTATCAAAGCGTACCACGAAAGGCCCAACTCTGGATCTATGGGACTCCCTTGATCATGCGCCTTTTTATCTTTAGCTTTGGTATGATTTTTTGGTACGCACAGAGAAGTTCAGGAACAGCATTTCATATTTGGCTCCTCTTACTCGCCCATGCAGCTTTGGCAACTTTTGTGTTGATGGCTTGCCCTCTCTGGCCTCTCTATGGCTATTATTTCTTGATCGCTTTTTTCCGACTGCCTGATAACTTTATGTCTCAGTCTTTCAGAGCGTGGGGGATGGTGATCAAGGGGCGGAATCTGCCTAGTTTTTTATCGACGAGAGAAAAATTGATGCTTGCCGGGTTTGGTCTGGGGAGTATCTTATTTTGTTTACTGATGATCTATTTGATCGTTACCAATTTTGCCAAAGGTCTATACACACTTTTTCCAGAAATTTTTGGGGCTGAATCAGCGATAATTATCGTCTCCGTCCTGGTATTCATCGGTTTTCGCAAACAGGTTTCTCGCTTGTTCTTCAGGGGACGGAATTCCCAAGGTACGAGTGGGCTTCCTTCTAACTTGACAGAAGAGACTAAGAACTCAAAAAAGCCCTCAAGTCGCTCTCGCCAGGGCTTTCAGCCTTGGCTGAAGAAAAATCTGAAATTTTTTATCCTAGCTGGTTTGGTAACGCTGCTTTTTCTGCCTTATCGGACTATGCCAGGAGGTCCCCTGCAATTGCTCACTCCCGCCGAGGTGGCTATTCAGGCTGAAGTTGATGGTAAAAGCAAAATTACTCGCGTCATGTTCCCAGGGGGTAACGAGCAATTAATCCGCAAAGGAACGGTCATTGCCCAGATGGAAGATGTCGATATTGAAGATACGATAGAGACGCTGCAATCTCAAATCGAAAAAGCGCTAGGCGATGTCAAAATTAAGCAATCTTATCTAGCTAAACTTTTAGCCACGCCAAGAAAGGAAGATGTGGAAGTAGCCCGCAATCAGGTAAAGATAGCTCGAGAAGAAGTAGATAAAGCTAAGAAAGAGGTAGCAGTGGACAAGCAAAATTTAGAGGTAATCAAGAAGCAAATAGAAAGCGCGCTCACCCAAGCTGATTTTTATTTCCGTGAGGCTTCTCGCCTGGAAGAAGGTTACAAAGAGGGAGCAATTGCCCTAAATCTTGTAGAAGATGCCCAAAGGAACGCTCAAACCAAGAAAATTGAAGCGGAAGAAAAGCGCCAGGCTTTGTTACAACAGCAACAAGTAATCGAACAAGCACGCAGCCAGCTAGCAAGCAAGCAAAGAGTTTTGGAGACAAGTGAATCTCAGCTCAAGTTACTGTTAGCCGGTCCCTACCCCGACGAGATTGAAGCGGCTCGGCAGGATGTGGAAGTGGCTCGTGCCGAGCTAGAACGCTTAAGGAAACAAGAGCAGCAAGAGCGAGATAAACTCAAACTCACCACCTTAGTCATGCCCTTGGATGGTTATCTAGTAACTCCTTATCTGGACACCAAAGTGGGTAGCTATTTGGATCAAGGAGAGACCTTTGCGACAGCGCAAGATGCTACCAAGATCTTGGCAGAAGTGCAAGTTCCAGAGTACGATGTCGGACAATTTTCGATTGGTAAGAAGGTTCAAATCAAACTCAATGCCTATCCCACGGAAACCATTATGGGGAAAGTTGTCTCCATTACCCCCTCGGCTGACAACAGCACAACAACAGGCGATTTGTCTTCAGAACCAGTTGTGAAGGTTTTGGTGGAAATTCCTTATGAAAAACACCTTTTTAAGACTGGGATGACGGGCTATGCTAAGATTGAAGGGCCGATGAAACCCTTCATTGTCGCTTTTTCCAGTCCAATTGTGCGTTTCTTCCAGATCGAAATTTGGTCTTGGCTTCCTTAAACCCAATCACTCCCTTATAATGTTGACAATTTGCTTAAAATGAAAATTGGAAAGCTCAGGCGAATGACAAGCATGATTTTTCTTTTATGTCTGCTTACTCTCTTATTTTTGACCGCTTGTTATGCCAGCCAGCCACAACCCCAAGAAAGTTTAAAGGAACAGTTACTATCGCAGACAATGAGAAGAAGAAGGAGAGTTAATCTCAATCAAGATATGGTCTTGAGAACTCTATACAATCAAGGGTTAGAAAGAAGTTACTATCTTTACACTCCTGGTTCTTATACTAGGGACAGACCTATGCCACTGTTGTTAGCTTTTCACGGTGGTGTTGGTCAGGGGGATACCATGGCGGCGAAAACTGGCTTTAACGATTTAGCTGATAGAGAAGATTTTCTCGTTGTCTATCCTAACGGCATTGACTTAGGTGCTATTGGGGGGCAATGGAATGACGGACGCAACACCCCTGAGGTTCACCCAGAAATTGACGATGTTGCTTTCGTTCGGGCCGTGATTGAAGACGTAGAAAAATTGAGGAATGTTGACAGAAAAAGAATCTATGTTACTGGGGGTTCCAATGGAGGGTTTTTTGCCCAAAGATTAGGATGCGAAATGGCTAACCAAATTGCTGCGATCGCCTCTGTCAGTTCGACGATGGCAAAATCCCTCGAATCTAGATGTCGGCCCCAAAGACCTATTCCCGTACTTATGATCAATGGCACTGAGGATAGACTTGTCCCTTGGGTAGGAGGAGAAATGACAGTGGGTGCCAGAGGAGAAATCCTTTCAGTTCCTGAGACGGTGGCATTTTGGCGCAAAAATAATGGCTGCTCGGCAACGCCAAAAGAGGAACGACTTCCTGACACGGAGCAGGATGGAACTACAGTGGTATCTTACCAGTATTCAGGTTGTCATCAAAACGCCACTGTCATGCTCTATCGCATTGAGGGAGGAGGTCATGGTTGGCCTGGAGGGCGAATCATGAGACGAGCTAACCAAAACGGTTTTAGCAATCGAAACCATGAAAATCTAGTGGGCAAGAACAGTCAGGCAATCAATGCTAGTGAAGTGGTCTGGAAATTTTTGCAACAGTTTACTTTGCCTTGAACGAATGCGCTTTTCGGCGTTGCTGCATTCGATCCCACATTCCGCACCCTAAGTGTCACAACGTCTCAAAAGAGGAAGATGCCTGAGTCAAAATACTTATCTAGAGGAGTGAGTTGGCGGCAAGCTGCCACCAACTAAGCCGAAAATTTCAGGGTTCCCCCGGTCATTATCAATAAACAGTGCTTGTTGAGAATGACCAGGCAATCAGACTTAACATCTAGGGGGAGATGTTCCAGTTGCTCGCTTTGTTTTGTCGGCTCTTCGGTAATTGTTATGCAAATAATTAACTTAAAATAAAATTCGATGAGAGTACCTAGTCTCAAAAATAGCTGAAATTCATACAGGGAAAAACTTGAGGTACAAACTGGTTAATACCAAAAGATAGACAATTGAGTTAAAATTTGATATAATAGCCAAAAACCAGAGTATTTTACTTATGATACTTGACAAATTTTTGAACCTAAAAGGAACGTCTATTCAAGGCTATCTACACCTAGAAAATATCGGTATAGTTTGCCGAATCGAATCGAAAAATAAAAAAGCAACCTGTCCTCGTTGTGGGTTAGAGAGCGATAAACT
>NZ_JAPZQM010000597.1:0-20635 GCF_027530565.1 Microcystis sp. LE19-10.1B
TCTCTCTAACCTGAGTATCCTAGCATTGTTCCCAGTATTATTACTACTAATACTATCCATAAAGGGTGTCTTTTTCCTTTATCTTTCCGAAAGTCCTTGACTTGTTTCAGTTTTTCTATTAAGCTCAACATATATTTAAAAGGTTGGCGGTCACTTCTCATTTTACAAAGACAGTGATCGCTTTTACTTTTGATATTCTGATGGGAGAATGAAATAGCCCTACGTTGACGCGACCACCCTAAAAAAGTGGCGTGGTGAGGAATCGCCGTCCGTTTTACGCCGGCGAGGATGTCAAATGATCGAGTTAAACCTTAGCCCAAGATGCTACCATGGAGATCGAACGTCTTAACGCCCTTTCCGATAATTATATTTTCCTCCTCTACGATCGAGCGCAAAAAATCGCAGCCGTGGTGGATCCGGCGGAACCTGAACCCGTTTTCAGGCGATTAGAGGCTTTACAGGTGGATTTAGTCGCTATTTTCAATACCCATCACCACGGCGACCATGTGGGGGCTAATCAGGCTTTAATTAATCGTTATCCCCATCTTTGTGTTTATGGGGGAAAGGAGGATCGCGGTCGCATTCCGGGGCAGCAGCTGTTTTTAGCGGAGGGGGATCGGGTGGAATTTGCCGGTCGCTCGGCCGAGGTTTTCTTTGTCCCCGGCCACACTCGCGCTCATATTGCCTACTATTTTCCCCCAGTTAACCCCGGAGATTACGGCGAGTTATTCTGTGGTGATACCCTGTTTTCGGGGGGTTGTGGTCGTTTATTTGAGGGAACACCGGGGCAAATGGTGGCTTCTTTAACTAAATTGCGATCGCTGCCTGACCAAACCAGGGTTTGGTGCGCTCACGAATATACGTTAAATAATTTAAAGTTTGCCTTGACAGTTGACCCTAATAATGCTGCTCTGCAACAGCGTTATCGGGAAGTGGAGAAAAATCGCGCCCAAGATATTCCCACGATTCCAGCAATTTTGGGGACGGAAAAGCTGACTAATCCTTTTTTGCGTTGGGATAGTCCCGCTTTGGCAATGACCATGGATAGCAACGAACCAGTACAAGTGTTTGCACGGCTGCGGGGGAAAAAAGATAATTTTTAAGTAGTCGTGCCAAATAAATTTCCTAGTGAAGAAAGGCAATAGGCAATAGGCAATAGGCAAGGGGGTAGGGGGGATTCATGGTAGGGTTGATTCATGGTAGGGTTGATTCATGGTAGGGTTGATTCATGAATCAACCCTACTAGGGGGTAGGGGGGATCCAAGGCAAAATCGATCTCTAAAAGCTCAAAGGTTGCGGATCTAACTTCAAATCGGCAAGACTGACCTCACCGTGACCATTTACCGCCACCTCTAGGGGCAAATTGCCGTGATAAGCTTGGATTAACAGGGTTTTTAAGTCCTCGATCAGGGGATAACGGGGATTGGCTCCGGTACACTGATCATCGAAAGCTTGTTCGGCTAAATGGTCTAATTTGGCCATAAATTCGGCTTCACTTTCGGGAATTACCTCTTTAATACTGGCCGGAATACCGATTTCCCGTTTTAGACATTCGATCGCTAATACCAATCTTTCCACACTTTCGGTCTCGCTTTCTCCCCCCAATCCCAAGGAATGAGCGATCCTGGCATAGCGCCACTTCACGTTAGGATATTTGTACTGAGAGAAGGTGGCCTGTTTAAAGGGGGCATCGGTGGCATTATAGAGGATGACGTGGGAAATCATCAAGGCATTGGCCAGACCGTGGGGAATGTGGAAAATGGCCCCCAATTGGTGGGCCATGGAGTGGCAGATGCCTAAAAAGCCATTGGCAAAGGCCATTCCTGCCATTGTCGCCGCGTAATGGACTTTTTCCCGCGCTTTCGGGTCTTTAGCTCCGTTATGATAGGAACTGGGCAAGTATTTAAACAGCAGTCGGATGGCATCTTGAGCAAGAGCATTGGTGTACTCTGAGGCTAAAACCGAGACGTAGGCCTCAAGAGCGTGAGTTAAAGCGTCAATTCCGCCGTAGGCTGTTAATTTTTTCGGCATATTTAGCACTAATTCCGGATCGACAATTGCCATGCTGGGAGTTAGGGCATAATCTGCCAGAGGATACTTAATATTATTACGGCGATCGGTCACGACGGCGAAGGGAGTCACTTCCGATCCTGTTCCCGAAGTGGTGGGAATACAAACCATCAGAGCTTTTTCGCCTAAAGGGGGCAATTCATAGACTCGTTTGCGGATATCCATAAAACGCATGGCCAAGCTCTCGAATTCTATCTCTGGATGCTCGTAGAGTAGCCACATAATTTTAGCGGCATCCATGGGGGAACCGCCACCGATAGCGATAATCACATCGGGATTGAAGGTATTAATGACATTTAACCCCCGTTCGACGGTTTCTAGGGAAGGATCGGGTTCCACATCATAAAAGATATTAATCGTGATGCCGATTTCTTCTAAAACTTCCTCTAAAGGTGCGGTAACTCCTAGGTCAAAAAGAGGTTTATCGGTGACAATAAAGGCCCGTTTTTTGCCGGCTAATTCCCGAATAGCGACCGGTAATGACCCGTATTTAAAATATACTTTTGGTGGTACTCGGAACCAAAGCATATTTTCCCGGCGCTCGGCCACGGTTTTAATATTTAATAGGTGGGTAGGTTCGACGTTTTCGCTGATGGAATTACCGCCCCAAGTGCCACAACCGAGGGTTAAACTAGGATCGAGACGGAAGTTATAGATATCACCGATCGCACCTTGGGAGGAAGGGGTATTAATTAATACCCGGGCCGTTTCTACGTTGTCTTCAAAGCGTTTAATATGTTCCCGATTTGAGGGTGCGGTATAAAGCACGGCCGTATGACCTCGACCCGCAAATAAGACCAGTTTTTCGGCTTTTTTCACCCCATCTTCAAAGTCTTTCGCTCGGTACATAGCTAAAATTGGCGAGAGTTTTTCGTAGGAAAATGGTTCCTCTAAACCAATATTTTCTACTTCTCCGATTAGTAATCGGGTATCTTCGGGAACGGAAATTCCGGCCATGGCGGCTAATTTTTCCACTGGTTGCCCGACGATATCGGGGTTGATATGACCATCTTTTAGGAGAATCCCGACGACTTTTTCCCTTTCTTCGGGGGAAAGAAGATAGGCCCCGCGATCAATAAATTCCTGTCGAACTTCTTCATAGATGCTATCGACAACGATTACCGATTGTTCGGAGGCGCAAATCATGCCGTTATCGAAGGTTTTACTGAGAATAATCGAGGAAACGGCCATTTTTATGTGAGCGGTTTCGTCAATTAAAGCGGGAGTATTGCCGGCACCGACTCCTAAGGAAGGTCTTCCCGAAGAATAGGCCGCTTTTACCATACCGGGACCGCCGGTAGCGAGGATTAAATTAATGCAGGGATGTTGCATTAATGCTTGGGAAAGTTCCACCGATGGCTGATCGATCCAACCAATAATACCGGCCGGCGCACCCGCTTTGACGGCCGCTTCCAAGACAATTTTGGCCGCCGCGATGGTGCAGTCTTTCGCTCGCGGATGGGGGGAAAAAATGATGCCGTTGCGGGTTTTCAGGGCAATTAGGGCTTTAAAAATGGCTGTAGAGGTGGGATTTGTGGTGGGTACGATCCCCGCTAAAATGCCCACGGGTTCGGCGATTTTTTGCAATCCAAAGGATTTATCTTCTTCGATAATGCCGCAGGTTTTGCTGTGTTTATACTTGTTGTAGATGATTTCTGAGGCAAAATGGTTTTTAATCACTTTATCCTCTATTACCCCCATCCCTGTCTCTTGTACGGCCATTTTAGCCAGGGGAATGCGAGCGTTGTTAGCTGCTAATGCCGCTTTTTTGAAGATAAGATCTACTTGTTCTTGGCTATAGTTGGCAAATTGTTGTTGAGCTTTTTTTACCTGTTGAATGAGTTCTTCTAGCTCTTGTCTATTGGTAACTATCATAACAATTTTGTCGAAAAAATTAGGCATTTTATTCTACTCTAGCGTTTTTCGGCAGGGGATTCGCTTAATCTTGGGATTTTCTTTATAGTTTCCTAAGCATTGGTATTATAGGATACTAATCCTAAATCCATTGAGCATAGGTTACATATCAGGACAGGCACTCATGCAAGAGGCACTCATGCAAAGGGGAGAATAAATAATCAGTTTTTAATAACTGGATTTAGTATAAATTAGGATTGACCAGTACCTAGAAAAAGTTTGAGGACAGAGACTCAATGATCAAGTTACCAGAAATTCAAGCTGGTGTTCGAGAAGCTGGTTCTATTCCGCACTCCTTGAGTGAAAAGTTTAAAGTTGATCACAGCTTGGCAACGGATTCAGGGTGAGATTCAACATCAAACTAGGATATCTCTAAACTCTAAAAAATCAATATCTTCAGAGCCACCGAATCAAAGAGAATTAAATCACTCAATTTTGATGATATTTTGAATGATTAATCTAAACCCAGTTTCTTGGCGAAATTTTTCCATCCTCTCCTGTTGTGAACTCTGAAAGGTAGGCTTTTTGTTATTGGCAATGTAGGCTTTTCTAGATGAATAATCCTCTCTACCATGATTTTCAATAAATACCCGAATTGTGTTTCTTAGTTGCTCTTCTCCGTCTCCTACCCACCCCGAATTTTTCCCCTTTCGTTCTTTTAATTCTACAAAAATCAAACAATTAGCATAGGTCAGCATTCCATCACAGCGTTTATCCATACCACTACCATCGACTTTTCTAATTTCAATACATTTATCAATAGCGGTAAATGTCACTTCAATTTCTTGATAGTTTTCCACAATAGCAATCCAATCCCTGGGATTTTCTGTATCTAAATAAGCGGGAGTTTCTGGGGGAAATGGCGGATCACAAATTCCAAATTCATGCCGATGGGTTTGACTCTGACATTTTTTATCAAAGAAATTGATCTTCATAACTGTTCTTCGATTTCCAGTAAATCATCAAAAAGCTGATTTGTCTCTCCTAGGGAAAGATTGAGATAATTTTCATCAGAAGGTAAACCATTATATGTAGCAAGTTCTCGGATTTCTCCTTGCTCTGTTAATTCATATACAATAGCATCTTCTGCCGCTATACAAGAGGCTTTCGGGACAATTTGGTTGAGCTTTTCTTGGAGATAATCGGCGTTAGAAATCGCTGATGATAGGATTTTTTTGATAACTTTATCTGCTTTGATAGCTAGGGTTAGATCGTTGATAATATAAGGACTATGAGTAGTTAAAATTAGTTTATTTCCCTGGGTTAAATTGGCAAATTCAAATAATTTATATAAAATCTTTTTCTGAGATTGAGGAAATAGATTCTGCTCGATTTCTTCCACAATATTTACAAAACACTCATTGCGGTATTTAGAAGATAATACTTCTAGTGCCACCTTTTTTAGTTTATCGGAAAGATTATCATTAGAGATAATTTTCTCGATTTCCATTTTTAATCTTTTTTGCTCCTCTCCACTGAGTTCATTGCGGGAAGTTTCTTGAGTTCGATTAATCGATAAAGCAATATTTCGAGAAACGAGAAATAAAGGAACAAAAGACTGAAAACCACTGGAAGCTTCTGATAGATTTAGTTGATAATCACTACCCACAATCTTGGCCAGTCTATTGAGTTTATCAAATTCCAATTTAACCTCACCTACTGGCAAAGTCAAACTGCCAGATAATTCCTGTTGTGAGCGATCCAATTCTTCCCAGAAAGTATATAATGATTCTGGCAGTCCTTTGAGTTTTTCTGGCCATCTTACTGCACTCAAAAAGTTTCGCTCTGCTGGTACATACATAATTTTTGGTACTCGATACTTTGAATTATCAGTACGCTCGATCGATAATTTAGCATTTTCAAAACTAATTCGATAAACATCTCCATTGTATTCAATTTGGGTTTCGGGTAAAAAGTAATTGGTTAAATTTTGGTATTGACAAAAAGATTTAACAAAACGATTATATTTAGTCACATATTTTTCCTCTAAATCCCCACGATATAGAGCTTTTTCCAACCAGCTTAATGTTGATATTAATTTAGCAATGCTACTTTTTCCAGTTCCTTGATTACCGATAAAAATCGTTACTTTCCGAACGTCGATAAAACCATCATTTTCTAGTAAACCCGCCTTAATTGGACCGAAGTTTTTAACTTTAATTTGGCTCATTGTTACCCCCTTGATTGACGATAAGTAGCTGGTTATAATTAAATTAAAAATGGATTTTAGGTTCGATCCCCCCTGCCCCCCTTGATAAGGGGGGTGCCGATCCCCCCTTAGTCCCCCCTTGATAAGGGGGGTGCCGATCCCCCCTTAGTCCCCCCTTAATCCCCCCTTGATAAGGGGGGCATCTGATAATTTTTAACGCCTACCTACTTAATAAATTTTGGGCAGTAATTTGTCCTGAAAAAAAGCTCGTGTTGAACACGAGCTAAATTAACTAACTTCAAGGACTAATTAGCCACCGACTTTAACTACCGGTTTAAAACTGGGAACCACCAGTTCACTATCCTGTTTAGTCAGCTTATTGTATAAGCGTTCCGTATTGGGGAAATTAGCGGCTGGTAGAGTCGGGAAACGACGATAGGGAACCGTATCTTCACCAAATAATTGTAGGTATTCCATGCTATTAACCATGGCACCGATAAAGGCCTTTAATCCCTTAGTTGCCAGAATTTGGTTATATTTCTGGATTTCTTTTTGATTCAAGGGAGCGCGACCTAAGAAGTGCTTGGTTCCCAATTCAATTACTTTCGTATTCGGATAGGGAGCATAGAATTCTTTCAGGTAAAGATCCGAACAACCTAAACCCTCAATAAACTCTTTCACCGTGATCTCAGCATTGCTTAATTTACTCTCTAAAGCGGTAAATTCGGCATTGATGATATAGGGTTCGAGATCCCGTTCAAAAATCTGACGATAGGCGGCGCGAACAGTATTTTGTACGGCAACTTTATCCAGATTAGTTAACAGTTTAAAGATCTTAGTTTGTTCCCGTTGAACCGTGACACCTTGACCGACACGAGATTGAATATCGGGTTCAGTGCGAATTGAGACCGAAGGTGTACCCAATTCAATAAAGCGCGGGGTTTCCTCTTTATCAACTCTTTGGCCGATATCTTCGCGGAGATTGCCCAAACGCACCATCCGTAACTGCATCCCTTGGGGAGTTAGATAGCGCTCGTAGGGAACCGTATCTTCACCAAAAGCTTCCGTATATTCAGGACTGTCGATAAGGGCATCGATTAAAGCATAGAAGCCTTTTTTCGAGCAAAGATCGAAGTATTGATTCATTTCCTGACGACCGTAGGTGGGACGACCGAGCAGACGACGGTGAATATATTCGATCGCTTTCACCACATAGAGAGGAGTCCAGTAGATTTTCCGGAAAGCCTCGGATTTAGCTAGGGTTTTGATAAACTCGCGCAGAGTAATATCGCCATTTTCTAACTTAATCTCGGCCACGGATAAACGCTGACCTTCGTAGGGCATTCGACCGAAAACCTGACGATAAGCCGCTAAAATCACTCTTTGGGTGGAACTTTCGCCAAATTTAACGCTTACTCCATTGCTAGAACCGGGTAACTCGTTATTGAGACGGAAAACTTTCGGTCCCAAAGTACCGGGGAATTCACCTCGGGCGCCGGGGTTGCTATTTTGGTTATTAGTGGCAGGTCCGCGGTGGATGAGGATACGTTTGGTATCTTTACCGAAGGGAGCGGGACTAGAACTAGGTTCGCGGGTTTCTTTCGGGAAAATTGCCCCAAATTGGATTTCTAGGGGATCATTTCCGGAACCGTAAACGTGCTGATCCGGTAAGGGGCGATCGTATTTAGCAAAAGTGGTGATAAATTGGGGAACTTTGCGGAAAGGTGCGCTGTAGTTAAACAGGTCGATCTGCATCCCCCAGTTGCGACATTCCTGCGCTTCTGCACCCAAACCCCGGAGATAGGGAACGGTTTCTTCGCCGAAATAGTCGGAATATTCCTGAGAATCGACTAAAGCATCGATTAACGCCGCTAAACCGCCGCTAGAGACGATCGAGAAGTATTTCTGCACTTCTTCCCGGGAGGAAGGACCGCGACCGAGGAAATGACGAAAAGCCAATTCTAGGGCGCGACTATTGATAAAAGGTTCAAAGAACTGTTTACGATAGAGAGGCGATTTACCGAGACGACGGACGAATTCTTTCATCGAGATGTCGCCGTTTTTCACCTTCGATTCTAGGTCAGAAATGGACTGACTATAGGCGCGGGTGATGTCCCGTTCAAAAATTTGTCTGTAGGCAGCCTTGATAATCGAAGATTTTTCCGACTCCGATAAACCGGTTTTCATGACAAACTTTTGCCGTTTTTCGGCACCATTGTAGTAGCTTTGGGGAAGACTTAAACCCTGTTGGTCACTACTGGGACGCTGACGCAGTTTATTAGAGGGGGTGGGGGCTTTTAATTCCCCTAGTAGGATATTGAAATAGTCACTGATTAAAGTGGCCGCATCCTTGTCTCTCTGGAAATACTCGATCGAAGCGGCCCGCATTTCCTGTAGGGCCACGATGGTGGCATCAATAGAACAGGCATTTTCGAGAACTTCCCTTAAACCGCGGGTATTAACGATCAGGATACTGGTATCACCAGCCACGATCGCATAGGTAATATAACGCAGGAACCAGGATAAATCCCGGAGGGACTTCTGCATATTGCTCGGACCGTAACGAGAGACGTTAATCGGTCGGAATCCGGGGGGAATCGGGCCGCTAGAGGCGAAAATCCCCTTTAAGCCACCGAGGATGCCACTACCGCCACCAGACCCGCTTTCAGCGTAGGTAACGGTTCCTAATTTCATCCCTTCCTGGACGTTGATAACTTTACCCGCACCCACCAGGGCCAATTCTTCCACGGGGGGTTTTTCTAGGTAGGCCATGGGTGAACCACCGGTAAAAATCCGGTTAGCTGCCCGCGAGACGATCAGATCGGAGTTCCGGGTGAGCGTTTGGGCAATATCTAAACGCTTGCTCCCCGATTGGAAGTAGGCGATCAGTTCGTTGAGTTCGGGTTTATCGAGAAAGCGGTCTTGTTGTTCTGCTTGGGTAATGGCAGATACTGGGACGGTTTGATAGAGTTGGGGACGCGCTAAGGAGCTGCCACCGCTTGCCTTAAGACTCATTGGATTTTAACTATCTCCCTTGACGATGTGCTGAGTTCTCCAATCGTGGAGGCGATCGGTCTTAAAACCAGATGTTTAAAAATTTAATCAGCATCTAGATTAAAACTTTTTGCGCTTCCTGAGATAGTTTATTAAGAATTATATAGATTTTTTTCGCTCAAGTTGCCGATTGGTCTATTCTGACACCCCACCTGTATGGGAGGCTAACCAGTCTAAATAGGTCTGTGAACCCGCCACAATCGGTAAAGCGATGATTTCTGGGACGGCATAGCTATGAAGTTCCTGTATCTTCGCCGATAACTGCTCAAACTGCTTTAAATCGGTTTTGATCACTAATTGCCATTCGCTCTCGTTTTCAATCTGTCCCTGCCAACGATAAATGGAACGAATCGGGTAAATACTGACACAAGCTGCCAAGCGCTCGTTAAGTAAGGCGATCGCTAGGTGTTCCGCTTCCGTTTCGCTGGCCGTTGTCACCAGCACCACTCCAAAACCGATTAATCTTTCAGTCATACTAAATCCTTTGAGTATAGGCTACATATCAGGACAGGCAAAAGGCAATAGGCAACAGGCAAAAGGCAATAGGAGGAATAGATAATCAGTCTTTGATAACTGATCACTGATAACTGATAACTGAATTTAGGTGATCACTTTTTCTAAAGCGGCCAGATCGGGAATACAGAGATATTCCTGCCGTCGTTGAATCAGTCCTTTTTTCTGCAATTTGGTCAGGGAGCGGGTCACGGTTTCCCGGGCCAAGCCACTAATACCACTCAATTCCCGGTGAGGTAAATTAGGAATTATCGCACCCTGACCGCTTTTTTCTCCTTGACCTTCGGCTAAAAAGAGTAAAGTATCGGCGACTCTGGAGAGACTATCGGCCTCGCGCAAACGTAAACGCCGGTTAACTTGACGCAAACGCTTGGCCATTAACTGAGAAAGACGAATTCCCGCTAAAGGCTCCGATTTGAGCAGATTAACAAAATCTTGGGCGGGAATACTGCTAATTGTGGCCGTGGTTAAGGTGATAGCATCGCTGGAGCGGGTAGATTTGTCTAAAGCGGCCATTTCTCCGACTATTTCCCCTTTACCGACGATATTTAAGGTGACTTCTTTACCCGACCTATCGTAAGTACGAATTTTCACCCAACCATCCAGAATAAAGTAAACCGAACCACCCCAATCATTTTCTAATAAAATCGCCCGATTAGCAGGATGAGTTCGGGTGACAGCATGAGAAGTAACTTTATCGAGGGTTTCAGGGGGCAAACCGACCAATAAGGTGGCTGTATCCAATAATTTTTGAATCTCTGCTGATTTTTCCGCAGGATAGCGTTTTTCTTCCATGGTTTAATATTTAAATTTTGTTCGTTTTAGGCAGGTGATTCTACAATGGAAAGTTGTGGGTATTTTTAATGATCCAGTGACCGATAAACAGGATTTTTACTCCCTACTGACCGAGATCGATCGGATTCTTGCCAAGGTGATTTCCTCTCTAGTTAACCCGCAAGAAGTTACTTCCGAGACAATTATCGCCACTCGTCAACATTTAGAATCGGCCAGAGTGATGCTTTCTCCCTTATTGTTGCCCGCTCCAACCCCTGAAGTTGCCCGTTGGTCCCTGGGAATGGAGGTGCAACCAGAGGGGGTAAAAGTTGTCTTTTTTCGGGAAAGCCAGGGACTGATCGATTTTTATCCTCTTTCTTGGAGTCTGGCAACGGGAACAAGCGATCTCTTACCCTGCTCTCAGGTGGAAGAATATCTAATTAGTTGGCTATCTAATCGGGATTTTAGCACCGATTCTTGGCTCTGGGAAGCCCTAGATCGATTAGAAGCTATTATTATCACCGATGACGGGGAAACCCCCACGGATGACCTGAAAAAAGCCCTTCTCACAGCGCAACTAATACCCCCCGATCGCCTATCTAGTCTAGAAACAGCGCTCGCTACTGCTCTGGCCCATATTCCCACTAGCGACCAACCCCAACCCCAAACCCTACTGGTTATCGAAGGGAAGCGGGAGACCACCACTTTAGCAATAGTGGAAGTCCCACCGCAAACTCGCTCTTTATCCCGTCAAGCGATCGCTCTGAGCCATTTTAACTACGGGGAAAACACCTATGAACGGGCCATACTCTCTCACTTAATTTATCCTCTCTGGCGTTCTTTTTTGCCTCTTTCCCGCTCCGATCTCACCGATACTAATCCCTTAAAAAAATCTTTACTGGCAGCCGCTAGATTAACCAAATTAATCCTGCAAGAAGAAAGCGAATTTACCTCCTCTCTAGCCGGTCATACTTGGACGGTCAGTCGCACCGATTTAAATAAGAAGGTCATTATACCATATCTAGATAATTTAAGACAAAAAATTAATGATTTGTTAGAAAAACAGCAAAAAAGTCTTGAGGATATCGATCAAATAATTTTTAGCGGTAATTTTTTCTTAACCATTTGGCCCTATTTTATAACAGAAATACAGCAAGAATTTGCTGGTTGCAATCTAGAGTCCCCCAGTCAGGAAAACTTCTCACCAGTAATCTTGGGTTTGGGTCGTCTCTGTTTATTTTCGGCTCTTAGAGGTGAGAAGGTCAATAATGCTTAAAAACATCAACGTCAGAAGTAAAACGTAGGGTGCGTTAGACGGCCAAAATTGCTGCTTTGACTTGAAGGTAACAATCCGTCGTAACGCACCACCTATCATCAACTAAGTAGCCGGTTACAATTAAAGATAAAATACAAAGAACCAGAACCCTGTCCCACTATCTCACAATTAATTGAGATTACTTACTTAACTGGTGCGTGGGGCGCAGATTGCTAATTTTGTTTTTTTATTCAAGGTTATTGCCGCAAACACGCCCCCGACATTATTGCTAAATGTTAAATTTTATTACAGGATGCAACATTGGTGGTCTAGATGGATTTAGATTATCCACATAAATGGTCAATTAAATACCCTCTTTATCTGATTTGCCCTGCCATCACCTCAGTTATTAGTTATCGGTGGAGATTGTTAAGTAAACAGTAATATTTCCCCATGACGGATTTAATTCTACAAAATCGTTACAAAGTCTTGCGATTAATTGCCGATGGTGGTTTCGGAGAGACTTTTTTGGCAGAAGATAGCCAAATGCCTTCAAAACGTCTCTGTCTGATTAAACAGCTAAAACCGATTAATGACAATCCCCAGGTTCACAATCTCGTCAAAGAAAGGTTTGAGCGAGAAGCGGCTATCCTGGAAAAATTGAGCGAAAATAGTCCCCAAATTCCCAAACTATACGCTTATTTTGAGGAAAATAATCAATTTTATTTAGTCGAGGAATTTATCGAGGGAGAAACTCTCAGCCAAAGAATACAGAGTAAAGGAGTTTTTACCGATGATCAAGTCAAAGAGATTTTAGTTAGTATTCTACAGGTTTTAATTTATGTTCACGGACAAAAAATTATCCATCGAGATATAAAACCCGATAATATCATTCTACGGATTTATGATAATTTACCGTTCCTAATTGATTTCGGTGCAGTTAAAGAAACTATGGGAACGGTGGTTTCTAATTCCGGGCATTCTCTTAATTCTATTGTTATCGGTACTCCCGGTTTTATGCCATCAGAACAAGCGATCGGTCGTCCAGTTTATAGTAGTGATCTCTACGCTTTAGGATTGACGGCTATTTATCTACTAACTGGCAAAACTCCTGAAATGTTAGAGAGCGATCCGATGACAGGAAAAATTTATTGGCGGCAGTTCGCTTTAAATACTAATATCAGTTTAGCAGCCGTCCTAGATAAAACTATTTCACCGCGCTCTAACGAACGTTATTTAACCGCAAAAGAGATGTTAGAAGCGCTACAAAATACCCCATCAATTGTAGCAACAAATATCGTTGTTCCTGCTCCTACTCCCGCTCCTACTCAGGTAATTTCTCCTGTAACGTCAAAACCTGTTTCTAATCCCCGCACCTTACCTGAATGGGTGAAAGCGATAATTATAGGGAGTATGATCGGTACTGGCATTTTAGGTGGTTTTGTCTTAAGTTATTATCTCTCAAATTCTTCTGGAGATGAGTCAATTTCTCCGTCACCTTCCCCAGAGAATCAAGACTCAGATATTACCATTAATAATGAGTTTCCTAAAAACGTCTGTGGAGATGAGAATATCACCGATACTTACTATAAAGTTGTAGTAACTGACGAGGATAGTTTAGAGAGAGTTAAAAATAACTTTTGTCGCGATGCTTTTGTTAATGATGGTAATATTCAGGTAGCAACTTTTAGTGACTTAAATCGCGCTCAAGATTTACAAAGGCAACTAATTAAATACTTTAATCAAGTTAAAATCACCCAAGGTGTCATCGATACCTCACCCAGTCCTGAAGCTGTCTATTCACCTGTTCCTCAACAGACAGTTAACTCTATTTCTCGTTCAGAAGCGGTGGATTTAATCGAGCGCTGGTTAAAGGCAAAAAGAGATATTTTCGGTCCTTCCTATCAAACCTATTTAGGAGAAGAATTACTTACAGGTAAAGCTTATGATTACAACATAAAGCGCTCTGATGGTCAAGAAAGTTCTTCCGAATGGTTAGCTAATAATGGCTCTTATTATATCTATGGAGTTCAGAGAATAGATTCAGTTAATAATTTTACAGCCTCTGGGGATCAAGCTACAGTGGATGTGGTGGTTACTGAAGAAAGAACCCTCTATAACAATCAGGGTAAAATTGATCGAAAAAATAGTGCTTTTAGCACTTCATTGGTTCGCTATAATCTCCAAAATGATCGGGGACGATGGAAAATAGCTCAATATAGAACCATTAAAAATTTAGCTCGTAGATAAGTTGAATTAATCACAAAGTAGAAACAAAAAAATGAAAAATAACTCAGATAACAAAAAAACAGAGACATCTAACTACAATTATGAATACCATACTGGTATATCAGATATAAAGTTTCTGTTTATATCTAGCTTAGTAGCGATGACTTTTGCTGTGGTCGGTTTTTTAATCTTCAATCAATCTCAGAAAACAACAAATGTAACTGATGATAAGTCCTCCATATCTTACAGAAAATCTCCTCAGTCAATAATTAATAAAACCCCAGATATACCCACAATGAAAACTCCTATCACTTCGCAAACTGAACTTAATAATCAACAAATTGCCTTGCCATCTTTGCCTATTCCTGATAATAATAATCGTATCAATTTTCAAAAAACGTTTATTTATACTCCCGATAGACCGCCAAATTTTAAGCGGAACGACCAACTACAATCTATTATTAAAAATGTCACTGATTATGTTGCAGAGAATAACTTACCAACTGAGAAATTATCAATTAGCTTAATCGATTTTAAAACCAATAGTAGCGAAAATTATCAAGGAAATATAGGAAGATTTCCCGCTAGTGTTGTCAAGCTTTTTTGGCTAGTCGCTCTGTACGGTTATGTTAATTATCATCAAGGAGATATAGGAGAATATACTATTGAAATTCAAGAAATGATCGGAAAGTCAGACAATGAAGAATCAAGTAATATTGTTGATGCTATCACTGGAGCAAAATCAAATCATAAAAATATGAGCCAGTCAGACTATCAAGAGTGGTTAAAAAAAAGAAATCTACTTAATCAATATTTTGTTGATGCAGGTTATAATGGTATCAATATTAACCAAAAAACCTATCCCATTCCTTCTAAAAAAATGTTTAAACCTCAAGGTGCTGATTTAAAAATGAGAGGCAATGATCCTAAAAATCCGATTAGAAATAAAATTACAACTGAACAAGCTGCTAGATTAATGTATGAAATTATTACAGGACAAGCTATATCACCAGAATCTAGTCAGGAGATGCGATACTATTTGAACAGAATAAACATGATGCAAGATGGCAGCTGGAAAAATATTGACCCGAATCAAGGTCAAGGTCATTTTAATCCCATTAAAGGATTTTTTGGTGAATATTTTGCTAACAGTGACCCTAAAAATATCCAAGAATTTGCTTCTAAAGCTGGTTGGACAAGTGACAGTCGTAGTGAGGTAGCTTATATTAATGATGGTCAAGTTGCTTATATTTTAGCTGTATTTACCCAAGATGCTGCCTACGCTCAAAATTGGCAAATTTTCCCAAAAATTTCTGAATTAGTCTATCAAAAAATGCAGCAAATGGACTCAAAGTATAACACCCCTTAACATCTTTTCCCAATTCTTACTTTAGTAACCCTGAAGATAAAGACAACCGAACCGATTCTATTCAGAATCATCATTATAAATATCTTGGAGAGTTTTATTTTCGTAGCGTTCCTGATCTTGATTTTTGCCGCGACGGGAAGGACGACGATATTTTTTATTAGCTAATTTGGGTTCGTAGGTTTCTTGACCTGCTTCTTTAATTTTTAACTTTAAACTTGACTCTTTTGTGCTAGTTTTCTGCAATGACTGTTCTCGTGCGATCGCCTCTTCTAAAAACTCTAAATAATGTTGGTAACGTTCCCAATCTCCCCTAACCACACAGTTAGGTTCCCGACGGTGAGTACAATCATTAAATTGACAATTTCCTAAAGCTAAACGCTGTCTCACTTCCGGAAAATAAAAAGTTAATTGTTCCGGTGAACAGTTAATATCCGGTTGGTTAAAACCCGGACTATCGGCCAATAAACCCCGATTTGGTAAAGCAAATAACTCCACATGACGGGTAGTGTGACGACCTTTTTGCAGTTTTCCCGACACATCCCCCACCCGTTGATTAATCTCAGGAATTAGACAATTAATTAAACTCGATTTTCCCACTCCCGAAGGACCGGCCAAGAGAGTGATTTTATGGTTTAATTGTGCCAATAAAGCCTCAAATCCCCTATTTTTCTCCACACTGACAAAAAAAGGCCGGTATCCCCAACCAGCTAGGCGATCGCCCCAGATCTCTATTTGTTCCGGTTCCCCCAGATCGATTTTATTGACACAGACCGCAATTTCTAAGCCTGTGGACTCGGCTTTCACCAAAAAACGACTAATCAGCCAAGGATCGAGGACGGGTTCAGCAAGGGCAAAAACTAGCAAAATCTGCTCGATATTAGCAACGGCCGGCCGATCGATCTCGGTACTGCGGGGGAGGACTTCTGCGATCGCACCCTGCCGATCATCAAAATTGGCTTCCTCCACGCGCACCCGATCGCCAACCATCACCGATTGACCGATTTTTTGCAAGCGAGCGCGACGGGTACAGAGAAGATTCTCGCCCATAACGGCAGCATCCAAGCGTACCTGATAGAAATTCGCCTGTACAGCCACCACTGTGCCGTATAAATCGGTTAATTGTGCATCTACCATTTAGGAATCGGGGCGATAGACTTTGAGAACAAAAAAGCTATCTCGGTCCTCGATCGATTCTATCTGATAACCCTCCACTGTCAGGCTAGTGGGAACCTGTTCGATCGGTTCCCCGGCATCTAACCAGACTTCCAAGCGTTCCCCGGCGGTCATTTTCTCTAATTGCAATTTTGTGCGGACAAAATTAATCGGGCAGGGAGTGCCGCGCAGGTCTAAAGTCATAGTTATTTAGGGTTTCCTGAAAAAGTTTCTCCTGGGGGCAGGGTGTGGGGTGTGGGGTGTGGGGTGTGGGGTGTGGGGTGTGGGGAGAATAAATAAAATAATCTCCCATCTCCTGACTCCTGAATACTGCCGACCGCCGACCGCCCCCTGCCTCCGTTATCCGACAAGATTTTTAGATTTATTCAGCCTGCCCTATTTATGGAAGATATTACCTAAAAATCCCTCGATGCCGCCTTTCCCCACGGTTTCCCCGCGAACTTTTGCTAATTTTTCCAGTAAATCCCGTTCTTCTCCGGTGACACGGGTAGGAATCGAGATTTTAACGGTAATGCAATGATCACCGCGACTGACGGGATTGCCTAATTTAGGAACCCCCTTATTTTCTAAAATCAGTACGGTGTTCGGTTGAGTACCGGCAGGGATAGTCAGGTCTTCTTGGCCATCTACCGTATTAACTTTAATAGTACATCCTAAAATCGCTTGGATATAACTAATCGAGATATTGGATTTAATATCATTGCCTTCCCGTTGAAATTCTGCATCTGTTTCCACGGTTAGATAAACGAATAAATCCCCCGGCGGCCCGCCTTTAAGTCCTGCGTCTCCTTCCCGGGCAACGCGCAATTTCATGCCGTTGTCAACCCCTGCGGGGATGGTAATTTTCAGTTTTTTGGTTTCCTGTCTGCGTCCGGAACCGCCGCAAACATCGCATTTTTCCTCGATCACCTCTCCAGCACCGTCACAGGTGGGACAGACCGAAACTTGAGCAAAAGTACCGAAGGGAGTACGGGTAGCGCGACGCACCTGACCAGTACCATTGCAAGTAGTACAAGTGCGGGAACTGGTTCCTGGTCTAGCCCCACTGCCTTTACAGGTTTGACAGGTTTCCAGATGACGGATGCGGATTTCCTTTTCGCCGCCAAAGACCGCCTTGCGGAATTTTAGTCGAAAATCGAGACGTAGATCCTCGCCCCGGGTAGGGCCTGTGCGTCGGCGGGCCGTTGCTTGGCCGCCTATGCCCCCGAAACCACTAAAGATTGTCTCAAAGATATCGGCGAAACCGCCCATATTGTCGGGATCAAAACCGGCAGCGCCCCCAGAAACCCCAGCTTCACCAAAGCGGTCATAACGATTGCGGGTTTCTGGTTCCGAGAGAATTTCGTAGGCGCGGTTAATTTCTTTGAAGTGTTCCTCGGCTCCTGGTTCTTTGTTAACATCGGGATGGTATTTTCGGGCGAGACGACGATAGGCGCGTTTGATGTCTTCTTTGCCGGCATCTCGCGAGACACCTAGAATTTCGTAGTAATCAGTGGGCATAGGGGGCTATGGTTCTGCTGGCAATTTATAAATAAAGTTTAAGTCTAGTTGTTACTTTAACAAACTATACATAATAGTTTAGTTGGGTTATCCCTACTATTTTTGCTGGGGGTTAGGGGTTGGGTAGTGGGGTAGTGGGGTAGTGGGGTAGTGGGGTAGTGGGGAGAATAAATAAAAATAATCTCCTGTCTCCTGTCTCCTGTCTCCTGACGACCGATAGCTTTTCCCTTTTTAATCTACGGCCTCGTAGTCACTGGCACTCATTTCTTCGCCATCGTAGGGGTGATCATCACTGCCCGATTCGCTGAATTTAGTTTCCAGATTACCATAGGTTCTGGTTCTAGTGTGGGAGAAGGTTTGCCCGTCGGCGAAGATATTGGGGGGAGTGGTCCGGATGCGGGTGGGTCGGGTCAGTTTTTCGGTGACATCGATCGATTCAAAATCAGTACCGTTGAGGATTTGGGTGTCCTCTTGTTTACCCCTGTAGATGCGGGTACCGATTTCGAGGACAATCTGACGAAATTCTTCCAGGATGGTTTTTAGCTTTTCTGGGGATATGGAAGGGTCGCGCAGGGCGATTTCCAACTGTTGTCGCTTCTGGTCGGCCAGTTGCCGGATATCGGGGGCAACTAACTCGCTGTTTTCCCTGAGGGTGACTTCGTAGCTATAGAAAAGACTATCGCATTGCTGGCGAATATCGATCATTTGCAGACGACCGCGATCAAATTCGGCGTATTTTTCGGCTTCTAGGCGCATTTTTTCAATTTCGTTCGGTTTCAGCCCTCCAGTATGACTAATTAAAATGCTTTGTTCTTTGCCGGTGCCTTGGTCGCTGGCGGCCACTTTCAAGATGCCGTTAACATCGATCTCGAAGGCTACTTCGATTTGTGGCATACCCCTAGGGGCGGGAGGAATTCCCGTCAGGAGAAATTTACCGAGGGTTTTATTATCCCGGGCCATGGCCCTTTCCCCTTGCAGAACATGAATTTCCACCGAAGTTTGACCATCGGCAGCGGTGGAGAAAACCTGAGATTTACTGGTGGGGATAGTGGTATTGCGATCGATAATTTTGGTAAAGACTTCGCCGAGGGTTTCAATGCCGAGGGAAAGGGGGGTGACATCGAGGAGGAGGATAGCTTCTACTTCTCCACCTAAAACTCCAGCTTGAATCGCCGCCCCCAAAGCAACGGCCTCATCGGGGTTAACAGAGCGATCGATCTGGCCTGCAGAAAAGAAACGGGAGATTAATCGCTGTACGGCGGGGATTCTGGTGGAACCGCCGACGAGAATGACACGATTGATATCGCTAGGCTGCAGTTCGCTATCTTTGAGGGACTGTTGTACGGGTTCCAGGGTTTTTTCCACTAATTCTCTGGTTAATTCCTCGAATTTAGCGCGAGTTATTTCCAATTCTAGGTGTTTAGGGCCAGTTTCGTCGGCGGCGATGAAGGGGAGATTGATCGAGGTGGTAATCAGGCTAGAAAGCTCGATTTTGGCTTTTTCGGCGGCTTCTCGCAGTCTTTGGATCGCCATGCGATCGCTGGATAGATCGATGTTTTCTTGGCTTTGAAAGTTCTCCACCAGCCACCGCACTAAGAGGTTATCAAAATCGTCCCCCCCAAGATGGTTATTGCCGGCGGTGGCTTTCACTTCAAAGACTCCCTTTCCCAGTTGCAGGATGGAAACGTCGAAGGTTCCTCCCCCTAGGTCAAAAACGAGGATATGTTGATCTTCGTTTTGTTTATCTAAACCGTAGGCTAGGGCGGCGGCGGTGGGTTCGTTAATAATTCTTAATACTTCTAGTCCTGCGATTATCCCCGCGTCTTTAGTGGCCTGACGTTGGGCATCGGTAAAATAGGCGGGAACTGTAATCACGGCCTCGTTAATCGGTTCTCCCAGATAGGCCTCAGCATCGGCCTTTAATTTTTGCAGGATCATGGCCGAGATTTCTTGGGGGGTAAATTCCCGATCGCGAATTTTGATATTGACGGTATCATCGCGACCGCGTTGGCAATGATAGGCAACTCGTCCCCTTTCTACCTCGGTGTCTTGCCAACGCCTACCGATAAAGCGTTTGATGCTATAGACGGTATTTTCGGCATTAGTGACCGCTTGACGTTTGGCCAGTTGTCCCACTAGGCGCTGGCCTTTGCCGAATCCCACGATACTAGGAGTTGTCCTTCCCCCTTCCGAGTTAGGAACTATAATCGGCTGACCTCCTTCGAGTACCGCAACACAACTGTTGGTTGTCCCTAAGTCGATGCCGATGACTTTTCCCATGACGCTCTAATAATAACGATAGTTAATAGGATACCTGGACTTCCCCCATACGTAAATACCAAAAAATTAACAAAACCCTTACTGCAGGTCGCTTCTCAGAAAAAATTGACAAGCCGTCAATGGGTACATTTTCCCCTTGAAAATGGCTGTACCGTTGACTGTATCTAGAGTAGAGCGATTCCGTAGAGTTGGCTGTATAGTGATCGCTAACCTTAAGGGACTTCCAAAAAATAAACTATTCATGCTCAAGAATAATAATCATTCTCGGAGTGTAGGAGGTAGGGGTCGATGGTTGCCTCCTCCTTCCAATTTTGTAGTAGAATTAATCCTGTACATTATTAATCAAGTTTTTCTT
>NZ_JAPZQM010000753.1:0-1231 GCF_027530565.1 Microcystis sp. LE19-10.1B
AAAATTGTCTGAGCAATTTTTTGATAATTGACCACTGTTACATTTGGTAAATCGAGGAGTTGATCAAAATTTATCCACATAACCCACCTCCTGTTCTGTTTTACTATTATACCATGCTCACACAGAACCTAGAAGAGCCGCTGTTCTCTAGATGAAGGTAGATCTCACGTGGCTCATGATTATAAGTTTACTCTAGAACCGTTTGGGCATCAGTCACAAGTTATCTATGTCAATGTTGCTTTGATTATTGACCCTTGATTACTATGTTTTCTGCTCTATCTCTTTTTTCGGGTGCAGGCGGTATGGATATTGGTGTTCGTCAAGCTGGCTTTGAGGTATTAGCTTGTATTGAAATCGATCCTCACGGATCCGCCGGACGCGTCTGACCGGGATTGGTATTCTGACAGATAATCGTCGTGATTTTCGGGTCTTGGTTAGGAGTGATAAAAGCCGCACCCACATAAGCTTTTAGCTGATTGCTGACGGTTGAGCGAGCGGGGATAACGTAGCTATAGGCGGCCTCGGAAGTGGTGCGAATGGCATAATCAAAGGTTTTCGGCAAAGTAACCCCGAAATCATCTTGAACATTGTCAACTTTCGCTCGAAAATTACCGTTATTCTGATAATAGGTGCGCTGTCCCTCGGTCATCTTGGCGACGGCTTGCAAAGCGGCGTTTTGGTCTTGAGCGATCGAATTACCTGTTTGACTTAGAGTCAGATTCCCTGTAGCGAGGAGAGCGAGAGAACTAACAAGGAAAGCGAGGGAAAAATGTCGGTTAGGTTTTCTCATGGGATATTCAAGGCTAATAAATCTTTAAAAAGGTGCGGTCACGACCCGATAGTAAACCCCGTTAGCACCGTAGGCGGGACTTAACCAAGCCGTACCGCAGCGGTAATAAGTGCTTGTACCAACTGGGTTATAAACGCATCCCCCTGGGAGGTTAGTATAGATCGCTCCGAGGGCGTAGGCACTGCCCGCCGCAAAGCCCGCATTGTAGGATTCCGCTTGATTGGCAGTGGCAGCCGTTGCGCCGAGGGCGACTCCCGTGGTGGCCGCCGCTCCGGCCGCGGCCCAACCACCGCAGTTATAAGGGACTTCCAGAGAATAAAATACCCAACAAAAAAATAGAAAAGTGTTTTTTTGAAAAAGTAATTATTTTTGTCTAGGAAAACAAAGAGTCTCCCATTACAACCTATTTTTCCGAAAAAATAGGCAGCACAAACTCTTATA